>NZ_JAGGQR010000069.1:0-23905 GCF_018613205.1 Bacillus sp. ISL-46 | reverse complement strand
TTCCCATAGCGCAAGCTAGTAAGAACCCTGAAAGATGATCAGGTTGATAGGTCAGAGGTGGAAGCGTGGTAACATGTGGAGCTGACTGATACTAATCGTTCGAGGACTTAACCAATTTTTAAGGCATACTCGTTTTTACAAACTTCTTCTGCATTATCTAGTTTTGAGGGAATGAAAAAAAAATTTTCCTCTTGAAAAATATGAAAAAGACATTATAATAAAATAGTGTCGAATAAATGGTCTGGCAATAATGGCGAGAAGGTCACACCCGTTCCCATACCGAACACGGAAGTTAAGCTTCTCAGCGCCGATGGTAGTTGGGACACGCGTCCCTGTGAGAGTAGGACGTTGCCAGGCTGTAAATATGGAGGATTAGCTCAGCTGGGAGAGCATCTGCCTTACAAGCAGAGGGTCGGCGGTTCGAGCCCGTCATCCTCCACCATATTTACCTATCATACTTTACGCCGGGGTAGCTCAATTGGTAGAGCAACTGACTTGTAATCAGTAGGTTGGGGGTTCAAGTCCTCTCGCCGGCACCTTTGTATGAGCCATTAGCTCAGTTGGTAGAGCATCTGACTTTTAATCAGAGGGTCGAAGGTTCGAGTCCTTCATGGCTCACCATTTTAAATGAATATGCGGGTGTGGCGGAATTGGCAGACGCACCAGACTTAGGATCTGGCGCCGCAAGGCGTGGGGGTTCGACTCCCTTCACCCGCACCATTTAATTTTCATATGCGGAAGTAGTTCAGTGGTAGAACATCACCTTGCCAAGGTGGGGGTCGCGGGTTCGAATCCCGTCTTCCGCTCCAATTGTTTTAGCCGGGGTGGCGGAACTGGCAGACGCACAGGACTTAAAATCCTGCGGTAGGTGACTACCGTACCGGTTCGATTCCGGTCCTCGGCACCATTTAAGTTAATTAAATTCATATGCGCCCTTAGCTCAGCTGGATAGAGTGTTTGACTACGAATCAAAAGGTCGGGAGTTCGAATCTCTCAGGGCGCACTTTAACGGGAAGTAGCTCAGCTTGGTAGAGCACTTGGTTTGGGACCAAGGGGTCGCAGGTTCGAATCCTGTCTTCCCGACCATTCTTCTTATAACTTTATGGGGCCTTAGCTCAGCTGGGAGAGCGCCTGCTTTGCACGCAGGAGGTCAGCGGTTCGATCCCGCTAGGCTCCACCATAATTAAATTGTATATTTGGCGGTGTAGCTCAGCTGGCTAGAGCGTACGGTTCATACCCGTAAGGTCGGGGGTTCGATCCCCTCCGCCGCTACCAAATATAGAGGACCTTTAGCTCAGCTGGTTAGAGCAACGAGCAAAGCTTCTATGAAATTTCTTCGAGTTGTACCCATCGAGCTGCTGCTTGAATAAGCTTTCTGAGATGGGGACAGACAGATTTTAATCATCAAAGTAAATAAACTTAAACTTGGACCTTTAGCTCAGCTGGTTAGAGCAGACGGCTCATAACCGTCCGGTCGTAGGTTCGAGTCCTACAAGGTCCACCATTAGTTTCATAATGAACACGGAGGAATACCCAAGTTTGGCTGAAGGGATCGGTCTTGAAAACCGACAGGCGGGTCATACCGCGCGGGGGTTCGAATCCCTCTTCCTCCTCCATTTGCTTTTATAATTTTATTGTCGCGGGGTGGAGCAACGAGCATTGCTTCAATGAATAATCTGCGAGTTGTATCAATCGAGTTGCTGCTTGCATATGCTTACTGAGATTGATACAGTCCATGCAACTAAGCGCATGAGCAAAATGTTATATTTTTATTGTCGCGGGGTGGAGCAGTCTGGTAGCTCGTCGGGCTCATAACCCGAAGGTCGCAGGTTCAAATCCTGTCCCCGCAATTGGTCTGGTAGTTCAGTTGGTTAGAATGCCTGCCTGTCACGCAGGAGGTCGCGGGTTCGAGTCCCGTCCAGACCGCCATATGTTGGCTCAGTAGCTCAGTCGGTAGAGCAAAGGACTGAAAATCCTTGTGTCGGCGGTTCGATTCCGTCCTGAGCCACCATTTTAATTAAATATAGTTTTTATTGTGGCGATTGTGGCGAAGTGGTTAACGCACCTGATTGTGGTTCAGGCATTCGTGGGTTCGATTCCCATCAGTCGCCCCATAATAAATTTATTATATGCGGGTGTAGTTTAGTGGTAAAACCTCAGCCTTCCAAGCTGATGATGAGAGTTCGATTCTCTTCACCCGCTCCAATTTATGGGCCTATAGCTCAGCTGGTTAGAGCGCACGCCTGATAAGCGTGAGGTCGATGGTTCGAGTCCATTTAGGCCCACCATATATCTTTTCATAGTAGCAACTTTAATTATTCCGCAGTAGCTCAGTGGTAGAGCTATCGGCTGTTAACCGATCGGTCGTAGGTTCGAGTCCTACCTGCGGAGCCAAACGGGGAAGTACTCAAGTGGCTGAAGAGGCGCCCCTGCTAAGGGTGTAGGTCGGGTGACCGGCGCGAGGGTTCAAATCCCTCCTTCTCCGCCATATTTTAAGGCCCCTTGGTCAAGCGGTTAAGACACCTCCCTTTCACGGAGGTAACACGGGTTCGAGTCCCGTAGGGGTCATAAAAAAACTGATAACAACATGTTATCAGTTTTTTTTTTTGATCTATTAAAGAAAGAAAGATATAGATTACGTTTATGATTTCAAAGAGCTATTGGATACAATTTATAGACTTTTTATCCGAACTAATGACGCCAATAGGCCCTATTGGATTCGGTTTCTAGACTTTTTATTGAACTAATGACGCCAATAGGCCCTATTGGATTCGTTTTCTAGACTTTTTATTGAACTAATGACGCCAATAGGCCCTATTGGGTTCGTTTTCTAGACTTTTTATCGAACTAATGACGCCAATAAGTCCCTTTGGCTCCATTTTACAGAAACTCTCCGCTTTTTCCATGAGATGTCTAAACCTATAAATCCGCTTGAATGTCCAAATTCTAGAACCAAACGAGGACGCCTTTTATACAGGAATCGTTATATTGATATAACTTTTAGCGTCCTCCTTTCCTTAGTGAAAGCCTTGATAGCGCTTACATTCGCAACAATTTCCCCTAATCTTGAACTATTAATCAAATAACATTTTTTGAATGAAAATCATAAAAAAAACTAAAAAAAATTTATATATTTTTGGCGATTACTGATAGAAAAATTGGTGTATAGTGTCGATATTTGTCGCACCTTAGGTTTTTATGGCATATTGCCTCAGCTATTGTCAGAAAAGATAAAAAAGTTTTATGAGGAATATTGATTAATAGCCATTATAATTGGTCTTTGAAATACATATTTTCATTGGGAATGAGGAGAGCCATGACAGTGAATACGTTTTTTCCTACTGACTATCAGTTACATTTATTTCACGAGGGGAATTTTTTCCAAAGTCATCAGCTTTTTGGCGCTCATATCTTTAAGAATTCCGATAAGGTTTATACACGATTTTGCGTATGGGCCCCTAATGCAATGCAGGTTAGGCTTGCGGGGGATTTTAATAACTGGAATGGTGAAGGGTATGAATTGCAAAAGGTTAATGATGAGGGAGTTTGGATTCTGATTGTTAATAGGGATCTAACAGGGAAGCTTTATAAGTATGAAATTATCACACATTCAGGTGAGAGGCTGCTAAAATCAGATCCATTTGCTTTTTATTCTGAAATAAGACCGAATACAGCTTCTATTGTTTATTCGTTAAACCATTATGAGTGGCAAGACACTCATTGGATGAATCGAAGAGGAAAAAAGAACCTCCTTTCTGAGCCAGTGGTAATTTATGAATTGCATTTGGGTTCATGGAAAAAGAAGGAAGACGGCGAATATCTAAGTTATAAAGAATTGGCATTGGAACTTATTCCATATGTAATTGAGCACGGATTTACACATATAGAGTTACTACCTCTAGTCGAACACCCTCTCGATGCCTCATGGGGTTATCAAGGAACAGGTTACTTTTCTGTTACATCCAGGTATGGGACACCAGATGAATTTAGAGAATTTGTTGATCTGATTCATCAAAATGGTATTGGGGTTATTCTTGATTGGGTGCCTGGTCATTTTTGCAAGGACGCTCATGGCCTTTACCGTTTTGATGGGACTCACATTTATTCCTATAGCACAGCTAGCGACAGAGAGAATGCTGTTTGGGGAACGGCCAACTTTGACCTTGGAAAAGGAGAGGTACAAAGTTTTCTAATCTCAAATGCCCAGTTTTGGATTGACTATTTCCATATTGATGGTTTCCGAATGGACGCAGTAGCTAATATCATTTACTGGCCGAATGGCTCAAATGAAAAGCGTGAAAACCCATTTGGAATTAACTTTTTGAAAAAACTAAACCAACATGTTCATGAGTATGATCCACACTTTTTAATGATTGGTGAGGATTCAACAGAATTTCCTAATGTCACAACACCAGTTACATACGGTGGGCTTGGCTTTGATTATAAATGGAATATGGGCTGGATGAATGACATGCTTGAATATATGGAAACTCCACCTTACTCGCGCTCACATGTTCATTCTAATGTAACGTTTTCATTTTTATATGCCTTTTTAGAAAACTTTATGCTGCCATTTTCTCACGATGAAGTGGTACATGGAAAAAAATCACTACTCGATAAGATGCCAGGCGATTATTGGGAGAAATTTGCACAACTTAGACTTTTGCTAGGGTATATGTTTGCTCATCCTGGAAAAAAACTTTTATTTATGGGTTTTGAACTGGGCCAGTTTTCTGAATGGAAAGATAAAGAACAGCTCGATTGGAACTTAATGGACTATGAGATGCATCAAAAATTAAATGCCTACGTAAAGTTTTTAACTAAATTCTATAAACGTTCAAAGGCACTTTATGAACTCGATCATTTACAGGACGGATTCGAATGGATTGATGCCAATAATAGCCACCAATCTGTTTTCTCTTTTATGAGAAAAGGGAAAAAGTCTGAAGAAACATTAGTGGTTATTTGCAATTTTACTGGTGTCAATTACCCAATGTATAAAATTGGTGTTCCTAAATCCGGTGAGTATCGAGAAATTTTCAATAGTGATCATATAGAATACGGTGGAGCTGGATTGGTTAATAAAAAGACTATTATAGCAGAAGAAGAACCATTCCATGGCCAGCCATTTTCATTAAATCTAGCAATTCCCCCATTTGGATTTCAAATCATCAGACCAGTTAAAAAGAGGAAGGAGCGAAAAGGAAATGGCAAAGAAGAAGTGCGTAGCCATGTTATTAGCAGGAGGGAAAGGAAGTAGGCTTAATTCGCTGACAAAGGATCTAGCGAAACCAGCTGTTCCTTTTGGAGGTAAATATCGAATTATTGATTTTGCATTGAGCAATTGCGCCAATTCTGGCATCGATACGGTTGGGGTATTAACACAATACCAACCATTGTTATTAAATTCCTATATTGGGATTGGAAGCGCATGGGATCTTGACCGAAAGGATGGCGGGGTAACTGTATTACCACCGTATGCTGAATCTTCCGAAGTAAAATGGTATACAGGTACTGCAAGTGCGATTTATCAAAACCTTAATTACCTTAAACAATACCAGCCTGAATATGTGCTAATCCTATCAGGTGACCATATTTACAAAATGAACTATGAGAGTATGCTTGAATATCATATTGAAAAAAGGGCTGACGTAACTATTTCTTTAATAGAAGTTCCTTGGAATGAAGCCAGTCGTTTTGGAATCATGGATACAGACGAAGAACTAAGAATTGTCGATTTTGACGAAAAACCAGCGAATCCAAAAAATAATCTTGCTTCGATGGGCATTTATATTTTTAACTGGAATATACTTAAAGAATATTTAGAAATGGATGACCGTGTTCCTGAATCGAGTCATGATTTTGGTAAAGATGTGATTCCGATGCTTTTAGAGGAAAATAAAAAATTGTTTGCTTATCCATTTAAAGGCTATTGGAAAGACGTCGGTACGGTCCAAAGCCTCTGGGAAGCTAATATGGATCTACTAAGAGAAGAATGTGACTTAGATTTGTTTGACCACGGATGGAGGATTTATTCAGTTAACCCGAATCAGCCGCCACAATATATTTCGCCGAGTGCGGTGGTTAAAGAGTCACTTATTAATGAGGGATGTACAATAGAAGGGGAAGTAGTGAAATCTGTTCTTTTTCAAGGGGTTACTGTTGGAAAAGGATCAACTATTTTAGAGTCGGTCATTATGCCGGATGCGATCATTGGTAATAATTGTTTGATTGAAAGAGCCATTGTACCTTCTGACGTGAATGTACCTGACGGGACTGTTATCCGCTCGTTCGATGAAGAGATTATTCTAGTTACTAATGAAATGTTAAGCGGGTTATACCCTGCTTTTTAATATAATACAGGAGGGACTTGGATTGGAAAAAAAGCTACTAGGAGTCATTGATGCCACCACATACCATGAAGATTTGGAAGATTTATTAACACATCGCGCACTTGCTGCCCTGCCTTTTGCAGGAAGATATCGTATTATTGATTTTGTGCTATCGAATATGGTGAATTCAGGTATTCGAAGTGTGGCAATATTTCCAAAAATGCAGTACCGTTCACTAATGGATCATCTAGGTTCAGGGAAAAACTGGGATTTGAATCGAAAACGGGATGGCCTTTTCTTTTTCCCATCTCCAATAGTTGATTATGATGGAAATACAATTGGTTCGTTTGAGAATTTTGCAGCAAATTTAGACTTCTTTTATCGCAGCACGCAAGAGTATTCGATTATTTCAAATTGCTATACGGTTTTTAATATGAACTTTAGACCAATCTTAGATTGGCACAGCAATTCAAGATGTGACATTACCGAAATCCATCAGAAGGATGGAGCTTCGATGGAGATGTACTTAATCAAAACATCCCTACTTATTAAGCTGATTGAAACGCGTAATGATACAGGGTATACCTGTATGAAGGATGTTGTAAATGATATTGAAAATCTTTACTCGATTTGTAACTATGAATATGACGGTTATTCCGTGATGATAGATTCGATCGAAAACTATTTTTCTACTAGTATGAATTTGCTAAAGTCAGATGTTTGGAAAAAACTTTTTATTAAAGAACAGCCGATTTTCACTAAGGTAAAGGATGAGCCGCCAACGAAATATATTAAAGGGTCTGTTGTAAAAAATGCAATGATTGCCAATGGATGTTTAATTAGCGGTTCAGTAGAAAATAGTATTATATCCCGCGGTGTAAAGATTGGAAAAGGTGCAGTTATTAAGAACTGTATCATTATGCAAAAGTGCCAGATCGAAGATAATTGTTATCTAGATTCCGTTATTTTAGATAAAGATGTGAAAGTTGAAGCAGGAACTCACTTAACTGGAACAGCGGGGTCACCATTTGTGGTTCGTAAAGGGACAAAACAAGGAGCGTTGATGAACTCGTGAAAGTACTATTTGCCGTTTCGGAATGTGGACCATTTGCAAAATCGGGAGGACTTGCCGATGTTGCTGGTTCCCTTCCAAAAGAATTAAAGAGTTTGGGAACTGATGTCAGAGTTATTCTACCTAAATACGGAACAATTTCAGAAGAATTTAAGAGTGAGATGAAAAAGGTTAAAGAATTTACTGTTTCTGTTGGCTGGAGAAATCAGTATTGCGGAATTGAAGAGCTCACACACCAGGGAGTTACATTTTATTTCGTCGATAATGAATACTACTTTAAACGAGAAAATTTATATGGATATTTTGATGATGGGGAAAGGTTTGCTTATTTTAATAGGGCTGTCTTAGACACACTTGCCCAGCTAAACTTTTTTCCAGATGTGTTACATTGCCATGACTGGCACACGGCGATGATTCCTTTTCTGTTACGAACTGAATATTATAAAAGAAAAGGTTACGGCTTATTGCGTACTGTTTTTACGATTCATAATCTTCAATTCCAAGGGATCTTTCCAAAAGAGGTCTTGGGGGACTTGTTAGGAATGGATTACAATTCCTTTCACACTGGTCACTTAGAGTTTTTCGGAAATATCAATTATATGAAGGGCGCTCTTGTAGCTGCAGACAAAATTACGACAGTTAGCCCGACCTATAAAGAAGAAATTCAAACACCTGTATTTGGTGAAAAGTTAGACGGTCTCTTAAGAGAAAGAAAAGATGACTTAATTGGGATTTTAAATGGGATTGATGAAGATTTCTATAATCCTGTTTCCGACCCATTAATATATCAAACATATACGGCTGATAATCATCAAAAAAAATCAATCAACAAAAGTGAGATTCAAAAACATTTTGGATTACCACAATCTGCGCGTACACCTTTATTAGTCATGATTACAAGGCTGACAAGGCAAAAAGGACTTGATTTAGTTAAATGTGTCCTTCGTGAAATATTGCAGGAGGATCTGCAGGTCATTATCCTTGGAACAGGTGATTATGAATACGAAGAACATTTAAGACAGGCCGCACGTATTTATCCTGAAAAATTAAGGGTTCATACTGGTTTTAATGAAGGGCTTGCCCATAAACTTTATGCCGCTGCAGATTTGTTTTTGATGCCATCCCAATTCGAACCATGCGGGCTTGGACAGTTGATTGCAATGAAATATGGTGCGATCCCGATCGTTAGGGAAACTGGCGGCTTAAATGATACCATAAAACCTTGGAACGAATTTACTGGAAAAGGAAATGGATTTTCTTTTGCAAATTTTAATGCCCATGATATGCTCTATACAATTAAAAGAGCACTAGGCGTTTATCACGATTCAAAATCGTGGAAATCAATTGTAAAGCAAGCAATGGAAATGGATTATAGCTGGGCACAGTCAGCATATAGCTATAACCAGTTATATGCAGAGATCGTTGCAAGGAGTGAAACACATGTTTTCTAATACGGTCGAGTTTAAGGAAACTTTTCTAAAAAGGATTGAGATGGTATGTGGGAAGAGTTTCCCTGAAAGCTCAGCCAGGGATCACTATCAAACCCTTGGAACAATGATTAGCGAATTTGTAAGTAATGCTTGGATTACTACAAACGAGCGTCATTTGGCGGCAAAGGGAAAGCAGGTTTATTACCTCTCTATTGAATATCTTTTGGGGAAATTACTACGACAAAATCTAATTAACCTGGGTGTGGAAGAGACGGTGCAAGCAGGCCTAGAGGAATTAGGAATCGATCTAGGAGAATTAGAGGAATATGAGGCAGATGCAGGGTTAGGAAACGGCGGCTTAGGAAGATTAGCTGCCTGTTTTCTAGACTCACTTGCTTCACTTAATCTGCCGGGTCATGGTCATGGCATTCGTTACAAACATGGCTTATTTGAACAAAAAATTGTTGATGGCTATCAAGTAGAATTGCCGGAACAATGGCTAAGGAACGGAAATGTTTGGGAAATCCGTAAAACCGATAGTTCCATCAAAATCCCATTTTGGGGTAAGGTGGAAACGAAGATGGAAAATGGCCGACTTGTGTTTCATCATCTACAAGCTGAAACGGTCACCGCAGTGCCTCACGACATGCCGGTCATCGGCTATCAGTCAAAAACCATCAATACACTAAGACTTTGGAATGCAGAGCCTTCCCAATTTCCCTTACACGAGGATATTTTAAAATATAAACGGGAAACGGAAATGATTTCTGAGTTTTTATATCCTGATGATACACATGATGAAGGAAAGGTTTTAAGATTGAAACAGCAATACTTTTTGGTATCCGCTAGTATACAATCTATTTTAAAGACCTATCGGAAACAACACAGCAGCTTAAAACAACTCCATGAACATATCTGTATTCACATTAATGATACACACCCTGTCCTGGCCATTCCCGAGTTAATGAGAATCCTAATTGATGACGAAGGATTTGATTGGGAGCAGGCATGGCACATTACAAAACATACTATTTCTTACACCAATCATACCACCTTGTCAGAAGCGTTAGAGAAATGGCCAATACATATTTTTCAACCGTTGCTTCCAAGAATATTTATGATTGTAGAAGAAATCAATGAACGATTTTGCCAGGAACTTTGGGAGCAAACACCAGGTGATTGGGAGCGGATTAAGGGACTAGCCATCCTTGCCGATAATTATGTAAAAATGGCTCATTTGGCTATCGTCGGAAGCTTTAGTGTGAATGGTGTGGCGAAACTGCATACTGAAATATTAAAGAAACGCGAGATGAATCAATTTTATCAATTGTTTCCTGATAAATTTAACAATAAAACGAACGGAATTGCCTACCGCCGCTGGCTGTTAAAAGCGAATCCAAAACTATCTTCATTGATTACAGATACGATTGGGTCTGAATGGACCTATAAAGCTACCGAGCTTTCCCAGTTACTTAATTATCAAAACGACACTTCGTTTTTAGATCAATTGTTAAAAATTAAGAATGAAAATAAACAAACACTTGCCAAGATTATTTTCGATAAGACGGGAACTGCCGTTGATACTGGTTCAATCTTTGATGTACAAGTGAAGCGGCTCCATGCTTATAAACGGCAGCTTTTAAATGTCTTACATATTATGCATCTCTATAATCGGATCAAAGAAGATTCAAGCTTCAAGGTTGTTCCAAGGGTGTTTATTTTTGGAGCGAAAGCATCGCCAGGATATTATTATGCGAAGAAAATCATTAAGTTAATAAATACAGTTGCTGAAAAAGTCAACAATGATCCATCTATCAACGACAAAATCAAAGTGATTTTTCTTGAAAATTATCGCGTTTCTCTTGCGGAGAAGATCTTTCCTGCAGCAGATGTCAGTGAACAAATCTCCACGGCTAGTAAGGAAGCTTCTGGAACAGGTAATATGAAGTTTATGATCAATGGGGCATTGACGGTGGGAACCTTGGATGGTGCCAATATAGAAATTCGTGAATTAGTCGGTAATTCCAATATATTCACGTTTGGACTAACTGCAGATGAAGTTCTTCACTACTATCAACATGGCGGATATCAATCCGATGAATATTACCACCACGATTATCGAATTCGTCAAGCCGTTGACCAGCTTGTGAATGGCTTTTTCCCTGGTGTTTATAATGAATTTGAACCAATATTCGATTCACTCCTTCAGGAAAATGATCAATATTTTGTCTTAAAGGATTTTGCTTCCTATGCAGAAACACAACGTTCCATTGGAGAAGCGTTTATTGACCGATTACGTTGGCAGCAAATGAGTCTAAATAATATCGCCCAGGCTGGTTATTTTTCAAGTGATCGTACGATTCAGGAATACGCAGACGACATATGGGGAATTAAGCCATTACAATAAAAAAAAGCTTCTGCCAGTTGCGGCAGAAGCTTTTTTTTATAAGAAGTGCCCAGCAAAGATTCCGATTGCTAATAAAAACCCAAATATCGTATTGGTTTGTGCTGTCGCTTTCATCGCTGGTGCCATTTGAATCGGCAGGGTATTTTCTATAAATCCTTTGATTGCTTTAATAGCCTTTGGGGCGCTAAGAATTACAAGTGCTGTCCAAATTGGTAAAACACCAATAATGATGAGTCCCAAAACCCAAAGAAATGAAAAAGTGAACATCCCTGTTAATAAGTAAATAGCACCTTTCTTACCTAATAGAATGGCAACTGTTTTACGGCCGTTTTCTTTGTCGCCATCCAAATCACGGATGTTATTCGATAACATAATCATACCAACCAATATCATACTTGGAACTGAAACGAGAATACTTGTGCTGCTGACTGTTCCCGTTTGAATAAAGAAGGCGATTAAAATAATCAGCATCCCCATAAAGAAACCTGAAAGAATTTCACCAAATGGTGTATAGGCGATCGGGAAAGGACCTCCAGTATAAAAATATCCCACAGCCATACAAATTAGGCCTACAACGGCTAACCACCAGCTGCTATTAGCGCAAATATAGATCCCTAATAATAGAGCAATTCCATAAAATCCAAACGCAAGATTTAGGACTGTTTTGGGTTTGATTCCGTCACGTACAATCGTACCGCCAATCCCAACGGATTGGGCAGTATCCAGACCGCGTTTGAAATCGAAATATTCATTAAACATATTGGTTGCAGCTTGAATCAATAAACTCGCTAAAAGCATGGCAAAAAATAGACCAAAATGGATTTTCCCATACTTAAGGGCTAATGCCGTACCAAGCAGAACTGGCACGAATGCAGCGGTTAATGTATGTGGGCGGGTCATTTGCCACCAAACTTGAAAGCCGCGGTTTGATTCAACTACAGGTTTCGAGCTTTGCTGTATATTTGGTTGCATAGTATCTCTCCCTTTTTAGTTTTTTTCTCTCTATTTAAAGGTTTAGAATCGATTATTTAATGGGCTTTGCCCAAAACTAAGTGTATGAAATTCAAGGAATAGTGTCAATTAATTTTTCTTATCAAATCTAGAAGATTATACCTTATTGATTATTATTGGATGGTTGGTGGGAAAATGAAACTAATCAAAATGAGAAGGCTTTTTTTATCAGTAAGATGAAAACTTAAGATATAATACGGAATGATGCAGGTTTGCTAGTGACAAGTATTACTGACTTCTTTACAATGAGAGTAGTATGTTAAAATTTGCATTAATATGAATGGATAACAGTCATTTCGGCTGTTTTGGAGGGATTTGTTTGATTACCATTCAAGAATTGGAAATAATGGAACGAGGTCTTTTGGCTGTTAATCGGGCAAAAGAACTTGGCCGGCCCATTTTAATTAGTGAAGTTCATAAAATGGACACGATTAACCCACTATCATTTTTTAATATAGGAAAAAAACATTATCGCGGGGAACGATTTTTCTGGAAGGACCCAACGGACGAGACGGTGCTAATTGGACTTGGGATTTCGAAACAAATTCAGACGGATCAGGTTTCTGACCGCTTTTTTCATGTTGAAAAGGAATGGGAAAAATTTTTAGAGGACTGCCTCATTTTTAATCCATATACAGAAGTTGGTTTAGGGCCCGTCATGTTCGGGGGCTTCTCTTTTGACCCCTACAAGGATAAAACAGACCTCTGGTCCAAGTACGCTGATTCATTGTTCCACATACCCAAATTTCTATTGAGCCTCATTCGCGGTCAAACGTATTTAACCACGAATACAGTTTGTACTCCACATGAGGATCCTTATATATTTAAGAAAGTGAGCAAAGAGAGAAATCAGCTATTAAATTCGCTCCATCAGAATGAACGGATGAGTACAGCGTCACTTCTAGAAACGCGAGAGATTGAACCAGAGGAGTGGAAAAAAACTGTTGATGGAGTTGTGAAGGAATTAACAGAAGGCCCGCTTAAGAAGGTCGTTCTAGCCCGAGAATTGCGGCTTGTATTTGACGATCAGGTAGAGGCAGAGGATGTATTGAATAATTTATATCTGCAGCAGCATGAAAGCTTTATTTTCGCATTTGAATCGAATGGTGATTGTTTTATTGGGGCATCTCCAGAAAGACTAGTGAAAAAACATGGAAATGAGGTTTATTCTACCTGCCTTGCCGGTTCTATTTCACGGGGGAAAACTGAACAAGAAGACCTGAAATTAGGTCATATGTTATTAAATGATCAAAAAAATCTGATTGAGCATGGTTTCGTGGTAGAAATGATTAAGGAAGCACTTGAAGAATCATGTGAAGAAATTATTTTGCCTGACAAGCCGCAGTTGATGAAGATACGGGATATTCAGCACCTTTACACCCCTGTTATCGGAAAATGCCATAATGATGCTTCCTTGTTGTTATTAGTCGAACGACTTCACCCAACACCAGCACTCGGCGGACTGCCTAAGGATGAAGCAGTTGTAAAGATTAGACAAGTAGAGGAACTGGACCGTGGATTCTATGCTGCCCCTTTAGGGTGGGTGGACTACAGAAGAAATGGCGAATTTGCTGTTTCGATTCGATCTGGACTGATCCAGGGGGATGAAGTATCGTTGTTTGCAGGTTGTGGAGTAGTAGCAGATTCTGACTCAGAAAGTGAATATTTGGAGACGAGCTTGAAATTTAAACCAATGCTCCGAGCCCTTGGAGGAAATTAATATGAATCATCAAGAATCATTAACAGCCTATATAGCCGCCGTAGTTGCTGAACTTATTTTTTCGGGAGTTACGGATGTAGTGGTTAGTCCTGGTTCAAGGTCAACTCCAATGGCGATGATCATGGCAGAACATCCTGACCTGAAAGTCCATATCCATGTAGATGAACGGTCAGCGGCTTTCTTTGCGTTGGGAATAGCAAAGTCGTTAAATAAGCCAGTTGCCATACTTTGTACTTCAGGTACAGCCGCAGCAAACTATTTTCCTGCGATTATTGAAGCGCGTTATGCTCGGGTACCATTGATTGTACTTACAGCGGATCGACCGCATGAACTGAGAGAGGTTGGTGCCCCACAGGCAATCGACCAAATTCATTTATATGGGAAGCATGTGAAATGGTTCTCCGAAATGGCATTGCCTGAAAAAAGTGATGAAATCATTCGCTATGCCAGGACCGTTTGTGCCCGGGCAGTTGCGATTGCCACTAGTGCCCCTTCTGGTCCTGTACATATGAATTTTCCTTTCAGAGAGCCGCTAATTCCAAAGATGGATGATGAGCTCTTCCAGCTTAATGAACGACCAAATGGGTATATAAAAGTTCAAAACGGGGACTTAACCCTTTCAGATGAACATTTTCAGGAAATAGCTGAAAGGCTTAATAAGACAAATAAAGGTGTTATTATTTGTGGAAACATGGGAGATGCTGAATTTCCTAACTCGGTTACGCAATTAGCTGAGAAATTAAATTTTCCAATCATTGCAGACCCCTTATCACAATTAAGAAGTGGGCAACATAGCCTTAAAAATATCATTGAAACTTATGATACCTTCCTAAGGAATGAAGATGCAAAAACCTTCCTTAAACCAGAAGTTGTTCTTCGATTTGGTGCGATGCCAATATCAAAAGCATTAACGATCTTCTTAAAAGAAAATGGAGATGCTGAACAATTTGTAATTGATGGCGGCGCAGGCTGGCGTGATCCTTCATCCTTGTCAACCAGTATGATCTTTTGTGATGAATTGGTATTCTGCAAGAAGCTATTGTCATATACGAATGAGAACCCCTCATCCCAATTTTTAAAGAAATGGAAAAAGGTAAACGGGCTAACCAAAGAAAATATGAATGCTCTAAGAGATATAACAGAATTAAGTGAAGGCAAACTATTTTATCAAATAGCCGATATGGTGCCAGAGGGTGCGACCCTTTTTGTTGGCAATAGTATGCCAATTCGCGACTTGGATAGTTTTTTTATTAACAATAATAAAGCAATCAAAGTAATGGCGAACAGGGGAGCCAATGGGATCGATGGTACTGTTTCGACCGCTTTAGGTGCAGCTTTATACTCAAAATCCTTATACCTTGTCCTTGGCGATTTAACTTTTTTCCACGACTTAAATGGTCTGATTGCAGCAAAGTTGTACAATATCGATATTAATATTATTGTTATCAACAATAATGGAGGCGGAATTTTTTCCTTCCTTCCTCAATCGGAGCATTCTAAGAATTTTGAACTGCTGTTTGGAACTTCACTAGATCTAGAATTTGAGCATGCGGTTAAGATGTTTAAGGGTGAATTTACGAAGATTGAAGATTGGGACCATTTAGGGTCAGAAATGATGAAGGCTACGAATCAAACGGGGTTAAAAGTATATGAACTTAGAACAAACAGAGACGTTAACCGTGACGAACACCGCGGATTTTGGAGCTTTGTTTCCCGGGAAATATCGAACTTTGTCAAAGGTGAACAGTAAATGAAGATTGTTAGCGACGGGATTCAATATCATGTCGAAGTTTACGGGGAAGGATCTATCCCGCTTGTTCTTTTACATGGATTTACCGGGGACAGCTCGACATGGACTCCTTTCTATGATGCTTGGGGGAAGCAAATGAATCTAATTAATCCTGACATCATTGGACATGGAAAAACGGAATCACCCGATGTACTTAGTCGATATCAAATAGAGTCAGTTGCGAAGGATTTAAAAACGATCCTTGAACATTTAGATGTTAAGCAAGTAGATCTACTTGGTTACTCAATGGGTGGAAGACTTGCCCTTACTTTTGCCCTGCTTTTTCCTGAGCGGGTCCGAAAATTAATACTTGAAAGTGCCTCACCAGGTCTGGAAACAGAAAATGAAAGTCAACTTCGCCGTATGAAAGATGCGGAACTTGCTAAATTTATTAAAGAACAGGGGATAAGCTCGTTTGTAGATTATTGGGAAGGGATCCCCCTTTTTCAAACGATGAAACGACTGCCTTCAGCGCAAAAGCAGGTCATAAGAGAACAGCGTTTAAACAATTCGCCTACTGGGCTCGCGAACAGCCTGCTTGGGATGGGAACCGGATCTCAGCCTAACTGGTGGGGGAAATTAAACGAACTAACTTGCGAGGTTCTGCTCTTAACGGGTGAAGAAGATAAAAAGTTCTGTGATATTGCAGATAAAATGATGAAAGAGCTAAAAAATAGCTCTTGGGTGGTTATTGAAGATAGTGGCCATGCAATTCATGTGGAAGAACCAGAAAAGTTTGGTACAATAGTAAGTGACTTTTTGTCAAAAGAATAAATAAGGGAGGATATCATTTTGACAGTAGAATGGATTGCAGGACGCAGATATGAGGAAATTCTATATGAAACATACAATGGTATTGCGAAAATCACCATTAATCGTCCACATGTACATAATGCATTTACACCGAGAACTGTTTCGGAATTAATTGATGCTTTTGCCTTCGCACGAGATGATTCTAGTGTAGGAGTTATTATTTTAACTGGAGCAGGAGATAAGGCATTTTGTTCAGGTGGTGACCAAAAAGTTCGTGGCCATGGGGGATATGTTGGAGAGGATCAAATTCCTCGTCTAAATGTTCTTGACCTTCAGCGCCTTATTCGAGTTATTCCAAAACCTGTTATTGCAATGGTAAAAGGATATGCCATCGGTGGTGGTCATGTGCTGCACATTGTGTGTGACTTAACGATTGCAGCTGATAATGCTATTTTCGGACAAACTGGACCGAATGTTGGAAGCTTTGATGCTGGATACGGCTCAGGCTACCTAGCTAGAATTGTTGGACATAAAAAAGCTCGAGAAATCTGGTTCCTATGTCGTCAATACAATGCCCAAGAGGCACTTGATATGGGCTTAGTGAATACGGTTGTTCCGCTTGAAAGAGTAGAGGAAGAAACGATTCAATGGTGTAGTGAAATACTTGAGAAAAGTCCAACTGCCCTTCGTTTCTTGAAAGCAGCCATGAATGCTGATACAGACGGATTAGCTGGTCTTCAACAATTTGCTGGCGACGCAACCCTGCTTTATTATACAACCGATGAAGCCAAAGAAGGCCGTGATTCATTTAAAGAAAAGCGTAAGCCTGATTTTGGTAAATTCCCTCGTTTTCCTTGATAGTTTTTACCAGCAGCTTGGTGGTTTCCATCAGGCTGTTTTTAATAGAAAATCTGGGAAAAAGCAAGGCAGATTAGGAAAGGTGACAATTATGCAAAGCGAAATGATGCCTAATTTTTTGAAGAAAAGAGCGTTTCTGACCCCTGAACGAACAGCGGTGTATTTTCAGGAACAAACCATAACCTTCGGCGAACTCTACCAACGTTCTTATCAAGTTGCAGGACAGTTACAAGGGTTAGGAATGCGTAAAAACCAATATGTTGGTGTGTTATTAAATAGCAACCTAGATACGGTTGTAATATTATTTGCCCTTCAACTTTTAGGAGTTAGGGCTGTAATTTTGAACAACCGCCTTTCTCCGTCGGAACTAGTATGGCAGCTAATTGATGCAAAGGCCGTCTCTTTAATCATTGAAGATACTTTTTCTGAAAAAAAAGCCTTCATAAATAATCAAATTCCATCAATTTGTACGCTGACAAAGGCCGAGATATTTTTCGGCAGTCAAAACGCGCCCATTATTCAGGAAGAAATCAGCTTATCAGAAATTTGTACGATCATGTATACATCCGGAACCACTGGAAATCCCAAGGGGGTAATCCAAACCTATGGAAATCACTGGTGGAGTTCCGTTGGTTCAGCCTTAAATTTAGGATTTATTGAAGGGGATTCCTGGCTTTGTAACGTTCCGCTTTTTCATATTAGCGGCTTTTCAATTTTAATGCGCAGTGTCATATATGGAATGCCGATCGTTCTTCACGAGCACTTTGATGTTGAACAAACCATTCATGATATTCATGATAAAAAAGTGACCATCATGTCAGTGGTTGGTACTTCCCTGAGACGAATAGTTGATGCTCTTCGAGAGAGGCGCCTGCCTAATCATTTTCGCTGTATGCTTCTTGGAGGAGGACCTGCACCATTACCATTACTCCAAGCGTGTATAGAAAAAGAAATTCCTGTATTCCAAACCTATGGAATGACCGAATCCTCCTCGCAAATCGTGACGCTTGCTCCAGAATATAGTCTGACGAAGCTAGGCTCGGCAGGAAAGCCATTGTTCACCTCGCAGCTTCAAATAGTTGCAGAAGATGGTGGTCTGGCTCCCTCAGGTATGCCAGGTGAAATTGTCATAAAAGGACCCAATGTTACCCCAGGGTATTTATTCCTTCCTGAAGTAACAGAAGAAAAGTTTATTAATGGCTGGTTCCACACGGGAGATGTGGGCTACTTAGATGATGAAGGCTTCTTATATGTACTCGATCGGCGTTCTGACTTAATTATTTCAGGGGGAGAGAATATTTACCCTGCAGAAATTGAGGCAGTTTTGTTAGCCCATCCGGATGTTTCAGAGGCTGGTGTGACAAGTTTAGAGGATGCTGAGTGGGGACAAGTGCCGATTGCTTATATTGTAAAAAGAGAAGAAACAAATCCTTCGGTTGGAGCACTTGAGCAATTTTGTAAGGAGCGTTTAGCCAAATATAAAGTCCCTAAAGCATTTTATTTTACTAAGGAACTGCCTAGAAACGCATCGAAAAAAATACTTCGCCGAGAGCTCCGGGAGTGGGTGAAAGAGGAGACTCGGTAATGAAGATAGCAGCAGTAGAGTTAAATGTCATTCAAATGCCCTTAAAGGAACCGTTTCTGACCCATTTAGGTGCGGTAAAGGATCGTGAGGGAATTATTATTAAGCTAACCAATTCAGATGGTGTTTCAGGCTACGGGGAGGGCGTTGCCTTTTCTACTCCGTGGTACACAGAAGAAACGGTTAAAACAAGTTTACATATGTTAACTGATTTTTTGATTCCACTCCTTCAAAAAACACCTTTTAACCATCCTGAGGAGGTCTCTCAGCTGTTTGGCTCGGTAAGAAGGAACAATATGGCTAAGGCTGCCTTAGAAACAGCTGTATGGGATTTATTTGCGAAGAGTCATTCGCTGCCACTATCAAAACTCCTTGGGGGAACACGGTCTTTGATTGCGTCAGGGGTTGTAGTCGCCACAGATTCCACTAAAAATGCACTCCAGCAAATTGAGCAATATCTTGAGGACGGATATCAAAGGATTAAAGTTAAAATAAATCCACAGCAGGATTATGCTTTTCTTTCTGAAATTCGCCGTTTTTATCCTGATCTGCCAATCATGGCAGATGCGAATTCTGCCTATACGATTAAGGATATCGAACGAATAAAAGCTCTTGATGACTTTAAGTTGCTGATGATCGAGCAGCCGCTGGGCTATGATGATATTCTTGAACACGCCTTGCTTCAAAAAGAAATTAAAACACCTATTTGTTTGGACGAAAGCATTGTCAGCTATGATGATGCTCGAAAAGCCATCGAGTTCGGAAGTTGTCAGGTAATTAATATTAAAGTGGGCAGGGTAGGGGGCTTGTATGAAGCGAAACGAATTCATGACTATTGCTTCGAAAAGGGCATACCGGTTTGGTGTGGGGGTATGATCGAGTTTGGGGTTTCTCGGGCCCATAATATTGCACTCGCCTCATTACCAGGATTTTCGATCCCAGGAGATATCTCTGCTTCTAATCGCTTTTGGGAGGAAGATATTATTACCCCAGAAGTAAATGTTAAAAATGGTTTTGTCAAAGTCCCATCCGGTCCTGGGATTGGATTTGAAATAAACGAAAAAAGATTACAGGAAACCTTGCTATTAAAAGAAACATTTGTTCTATAAAAAAATGAACCAGGTTTAAAAGCGGCCTGGTTCATTTCATCTTCAAATTTAGTTATTTAAGGCTATTTCTAATGATTCAAGATTTTTATTCATTAATGAAAAATAGGTTTCTTTGTTTTTGATGTTGTCGTTAGACAAAACAGCAAGATTATGAATGTGTAATGCTTTTGCCCCAATTTCTTTTTGAACAATTTTTCCAAGTTTTGATTGGACATTTTGTTCGAAAAGCATATAGTGTAAACCATCGTGTTCAGCTACAGAAATAATTTTTTCTAATTCCTTCTGGGTGGGCTCATTAGCAGTCGAAAGACCTGATATGCTGATTTGTTCAATCCCATAACGTTTTTCCCAATAACTAAACGCTGCATGTGTAACGATAATCTTTTTATGCTTCGCATTTGTAAGTGTCTGCTTATATTTAGTATTTAGTTCATCTAACTTTTGGGCAAGCTGTTTAAAATTCTTATTGAATAGTTCTTTGTGCTGCGGCATTTGTTTAATTAAAGAATCACGGATAACAGCAGCCATTTCCTTAGAATAAATGGGGTCAAGCCATACATGTGGGTTGACATCCGAATTGCTATGGTCATGTTCTTCTTCATGTGAATCGTCGCTTTTTGGGAGTTTTAGTTCCTCGGCCGTTGGGACTAATGTTACATGTTCATTTTTCAATGTTCCCTTTGCTTTTTCCACAAATCCTTCAAGTCCAAGTCCAATGTAGAAAAATAAGTCAGAATCGGCTAAATTCATCATATCCTTTTGGGATGGTTCAAATGTGTGTTCATCTGCCCCAGGTGGATAGATCGTTTTTACATTTACATATTTTCCACCAATTTGTGCAGTAAAATATTGAAGTGGGAATACTGTTGTATAAATAGTTAACTGGTCCTTCTTTTTTTGTACATGGTCTTTACCATTTGAACACGCGGACAACAGAAGACTTAATGGTAACAGAAAAGAAAGGAAAAGGATGATTTTTTTCATAAAGACTCCCTCACTATATTATTAAATCGGATTAATTACGATTTATTATCGAAATTTTTTTTGAATTCTGAATGATTACGAATGTATAATACGGAACGATTCCGATTTCCATTTGTATCTTACAAAAAAAATTCATCAAAAGCAAGTATAAAATTTGGTTTCATCATTAAAAATTAGGTATGCTTAGAAAGAAACAATAGAAAGGATGGTTATCATGAGTAACCCTACATTATTGAATGAGCTGTTAAACTATAATGAAAAATTTGTGGAGAACCACGAATATGAAAAGTATGAAACAACTAAATTCCCTAATAAACGCATGGTGATTCTTACATGTATGGATACCAGACTATTGGAATTATTGCCGAAAGCATTGAATTTGGGAAATGGTGATGCAAAGATTATAAAAGACGCAGGGGCCCTAGTGTCACACCCTTTTGGAAGTGTGATGAGAAGTATACTGATTGCTGTTTATCAATTGAAGGCTCAAGAGGTTTTAGTTATTGCCCATTATGATTGCGGCATGAGCGGTCTTAAAGCTGAACCAGTGATCGAGAGTATGATGGAGCGTGGAATATCAGAAGAAACGATTGACACACTTTCATATTCTGGCATCAACATTAAAAAATGGCTTCATGGATTTGATAATGTGACCGAGAGTGTTGAGCATAGTGTAGATATCATAAAAAATCATCCATTAATGCCAAAGGGTGTTCCTGTTCATGGATTGGTCATCGACCCAAAGACAGGAAAGCTTGATTTAATTGTTGATGGCAATAAGAATTAAAGCTTCTCTTTTTCAGGAACAGGATCCAAGCCACCAGGATGAAAGGGATGACATTTTGATATCCTTTTGATAGTGAGCCAGCCGCCTTTTAAAGCACCAAACCGCCCAATCGCTTCCAGACCATAATGGGAACAAGTAGGATAAAAACGGCAGGTCGGCGGTTTTATAGGTGAGATAACAATTTGATAAAAACGTATAATCGCTAGGAAGGCTTTTTTTAACATGTCAATCTCTCCTTAACTACAATTAACTACAAGATACCATAAATAAATAATATCGTCTAAATTGTTAATTGTATGTAAGTGGATGAAAAAACTCGGAATTTATTGTATGATAAATGGTAGATAAAAAAAGGAGTGATATCGATGCCTTCAGTTGAAAGCTTTGATTTAGATCATAACGCTGTTAAAGCCCCTTATGTGAGACATTGCGGGGTCCACAAAGTTGGAAGTGACGGTGTTGTTAATAAATATGATATTCGCTTTTGCCAGCCCAATAAACAGGCGATGAAACCTGATGTCATTCATACACTAGAGCACTTGCTTGCTTTTAATCTTCGTGAGCACTCCGAGAAGTATGATCACTTTGATATTATCGATATTTCACCAATGGGCTGCCAAACGGGCTATTACCTTGTTGTCAGCGGCGAGCCGACTGTGGAGGAAATCATTGATCTTCTTGAAGATACAATGAAGGCTGCAGTTGAAATCGTCGAAATTCCTGCTGCAAATGAACGACAATGCGGCCAAGCAAAACTGCATGATTTGGAAGGCGCTAAACGTTTAATGCGCTTCTGGCTTGAACAAAGCAAGGAAGAAATTAAACAGGTTTTTTAATTAGAAAAGCTGAAGCTAGACAAATAATAAAAATTCCTATTCTACTTGAATAGGAATTTTTTTAAGCTTTATTTTGATCCTGATTATGTTCTTGGTCCTTCTCTTGGTCAAGATATGGATTATTTTCTATTGGGTCCACAGTATGTTTATACGTGTAGGCTTTAGAAGTGGTGCCCACGGCTAGAAGCAGGACAATGATAACAATAATAATACAAATAACAGCTACTACATACATTCGTGTGAATGCCTCCTTTTTTCTTAATTGTAGCATGAATGGATGCTTTTTTGAGAAAAGCTTTGTTAAACTTGGCTGTTGATTTCCGCTNNACCTTCAACACAGCCTTGAAAAGAAAAAGGGAAGCCCGCTGTTTGAGCTTCCTTCCTTATGTTTTTATGTACAATCAATGAATATTTCGAGGATGATAAGTATTTGTGCGATGTTGTCCGTACTCTTCTTGGGCAAATTTACCTTTCAAACTTTCAATTAAATAAATACCCATTAAATTGTATAATTCCTGCTTATCCATTTCTTGGATTAAAGCAAGTAGATCCTCATGTGACATCTCTTCTAAAAAGGCAAATGCCAGCATGTCGATATCCTCTTCATCACCGGTTAGCTTGTTTCGGTACATTTCGTACAACTCATCAACTAATTTCATTTCGATACACCTCCTAGTTATTCTTTTCCCTTATAAACATAAAATAATTCTAACTTAACCGTTTGTAAATTAACAGAAAAATCTGTTTCTTCGATTGTATGTTTATTATAGCGTATTCATTTCTAAAAAAATAATCGAAATTTGACAAAGAATAAATTTTTTCTATTTGCAAATTACTAATGAGTAAAAGGGGATGACATAATGGATCAGCAAAAGAAGACCTATTATATAGATGTTGGAAGCGGTGAAATTTCCCAAAGTTCAACCAGTTCAAACTGGAGCTATAAAATTCAGGCGGATAATGAAGAAATAACCCAGCTGCGCGAGCTTTTTGACCAAAACTATTCAACCGAGTGGAAAAACTTTGTTAGAGCCCATGTACCATATCTAGAATACCATTATGATCGTGAAAACGACGCCTATGACAGTACGATTCAGCAAGTGTATGGGATGTTGCATAAACTTGGTGATGCGGAAGCAAAAAATCATATTGAAAGTATGAATGTATTACCAAAATAAAATTTTCACCCTGTAAGAAAAATCCTAACTTTAGGATTTCAGACTGTCGACAAATCC
>NZ_JAGGQR010000006.1:0-17964 GCF_018613205.1 Bacillus sp. ISL-46 | reverse complement strand
AGGTACTTTTTCAGTGGCCTCTAGAAATAATGAAGGGAGTTTTCTGTGCTATTAATCCCGATGTTAATACTGAATAGGGATTTACATTCTTTCTAGTTTATTTGCCTAGTCCTGATAAGAATTCAACTGTTTCTGGATCGTAATGAGAGAAGAATAAACTTTGTTCTTGATCTAATTTCGCAATTTTATCCATGTCTTCATTTGTTAAAGCAAAATTAAAGACATCAAAATTTTGAATCATTCGTTCTTTCGATACCGTTTTAGGAATGACCACAACATTACGTTGTATTAGGTAACGAAGAGCCACTTGAGCAACAGATTTACCATATTGCTCACCAATGCTTTTTAGGATTTCATTATTAAAGAAATCATTTCTTCCTTCAGCAAAAGGTCCCCAAGACTCAATTTGAGTCCCGTATTTTTCCATGATTTTTTGGGCTCGTTTTTGTTGGTTAAACACATGTGTTTCGACTTGGTTCACCATTGGAGTAATTTCACTAAACTGTGCGATATCAATGAAACGATCAGGATAGAAATTACTTACACCAATAGCTTTGATTTTTCCAGCTTTATAATACTCTTCCATAGCACGATACGTTCCGTAGTAATCATTAAATGGTTGATGAATAAGCAGTAAATCAATGTAGTCTGTTTGTAGCTTTCGTAAAGACTCCTCTATTGATGCTTTAGCTTTTTCATAACCGGCATTTGAAATCCAAACTTTTGTGGTAATGAAGAATTCCGCGCGGGGTATACCACTTTTACGAACTGCATTCCCTACAGCTTCTTCATTCCCATAAGCTTGGGCAGTATCGATTGAACGGTACCCCACTTCAATTGCTTCAGCAACAACACGTTCACATTCTTCAAGTTCCGGAATTTGATATACGCCGAAACCTAAAATTGGCATCTTTATTCCATTTGATAAAGTAATAGTTTCCATCATAGATTCCTCCTATATGGGTTTACTAACTTTTGACTTCCATTCAATCAAAAATGACCCTTAATTTTGTTCCCGTTGATGTATTAAGTAACATCTGTGTATAATTTTAATACAAAACTGAGATGCTTCAATGGTTAAATTCGGAAGATTTGTTTATTAGTTCACAAATCCAATAAAATTGTGTAATAAATTTAATGAATGCTATTCATGAATCATTTCACTATAATCTTCTTCAATCTCACACATCAAAAACTCCCTTCTAGAAATAATGAACGGAGTTTTAGTGTAATGATGGTTATAATTTTTCCCCATTAAAAATGTCTCATGATAACCTAAACTAAGGGACCAACTACTGAGTGTGGTACATATGGTTCCTCTAGTGATATTATTTCTTCAGGTGTTAACTTGATTGAAAGTGCTGGTACTGCTTCTTCAAGATGTGATATCTTTGTAGCGCCAATAATAGGAGCTGTTACCGGTTCCTTTTGCAGCAACCAAGCAAGTGCAATTTGGGCGCGAGGTACACCTCGTTTTTCAGCAATTGTTGCAACCTGCTTTGCAATTAATCTGTCCGTATCGGCAGTAGCATCATATTTAGACTTCTGAACTTGGTCAGTTTCAGAACGATGCGTTGCTTCCGACCAATCTCGCGTTAGTCTTCCTGATGCAAGAGGGCTATACGGAATCACACCGATTTTTTCTTCTTTACATAACGGTAGCATTTCACGTTCCTCTTCACGATACAAAAGGTTTAAATGATTCTGCATTGATACAAACCGGGTCCAACCATTTTTTTCAGCCACATGATTTGCCTTCAAAAATTGCCATGCTAACATAGCTGAAGCACCAATATATCTTACCTTGCCAGCCTTCACGACATCATGCAATGCTTCCATCGTCTCTTCAATCGGTGTGTTATAATCCCATCGATGAATTTGGTACAAATCCACATAATCTGTTCCGAGACGTGTAATACTCTTATCAATTTCACTCATAATATGCTTTCGAGAAAGACCTTTACCATTTGGACCTTCGTGCATAGGGAAATAAACCTTCGTTGCAATGACAATTTCATCCCGATTTGCATAATCCTTTAGAGCACGTCCCACAATTTCTTCGCTTGTTCCGTCGGAATATACATTTGCTGTGTCAAAAAAATTGATCCCTAACTCAAGGGCTTTTTTAATAATTGGGCGACTGCGCTCTTCATCAATGACCCAAGGATGGACCCATCGTTCAGCAACACCAAAACCCATACATCCAAGGCAAAGGCGGGATACATCTAAACCCGTATTTCCAAGTTTTACATAATCCATTTGATTTGTCCTCCCTTTCAAAAAACATCGTTAACCATTTCCTATTATAATCAGAAAGAAAGCACTCTCATATTGTCAATAAATCGAAATTTGTGTATTACTTAACAAAACAAATAAAATTGTTCATTATCTTTGAAAGTTGTAGGGAATATATATAAAATCAACTCAATAGCTCCAACAACAGTAGACTGTCAGAAAAATGCCTCTAAAGCAGAAAGAGAATTTTCCATTATACAGTATAAAAAACATTGTTCAGAGCCTAATTCCTTTATTCTTATTTACAGACCTAGTTATCATCCCAGATAGCACAACCAGGAGAATAGTAACGACGATCAAAGAGAAAAATGCCTTTGTGAAGTTAGTTAGGAATCCGGACATTACTAGACTTAGCCCTCCCACTATTCTGTAGTATGGGACTTTCCTAGTTATATACCATAGATACCATCCTTGAGATATTAGGTAGAGGATAGGACCACCAAATAGAAGAGTGGTCATTGATGCCGATGTCCCCGCATAAGGGTGCTCAATCGCAAGCTCAATTCCTACAGCAAACACAATTAATCCCGCTACCGTTACTATTAGACCGTTCATTGCTAGTCTTGCAGCTAGAATCGGATTTGTAGTTTGCTCAGTATAGTGTACTACCAGATGGTCTGAACCACCGAAATAAAGTGCCCATAGTGCTACTATGGATGCGAGAGAACATATTCCTATAACCAGTGTGATAAAACTAATTGGTGCTGCTGATATGGCTCTACCCGTCGTTAAAACGATCTCTCCCAGAGCAATAATTAAGAAAAGCCTACATCTTTCAACCATATGTTCCGCATCAAATTCTACATTTTCGGATCTGAGAACACGACCAGGAAATGGATGGGCAAACCATGTTCCTATGATGTCAATTCCTGCTGCAATGCCCCACCATGTAAGCCTCTCTTCGCTATCAGCAAACGAACCTATAATCCAGAGTGGTGTAGTAGCAAGAATCCATCCGAGCATTCTTGAGTAATGAGCTTTAAGACCAGTTTCAGCAAAAGTAGTAAATAATCCATTTCCTATCTGACATAAGAAACGGAGTTACAAATGTCCACGCGGCTACTCCAAATGCACGATGAATAGAAGCGAACATGAATAGCCCTAAAAGCATCACGATAAGCATCATCCACTGAGTCTGAGTTTTTCCGACATGTATGAGAGTGGCTTCAAAACTTGTATATGACCATACATTATATACGGCAATCAGGAGCACTATCATTTCCACCAAACCATGCCAGTTGAGGTGATGCAGCAAATGTTCCGAAATCTGGGTCAGTGCAAATACAAATCCCAAGTCGAAAATCAGTTAAAGAGGAGAAATCTCATACTTATCTGTGGATTCTTTTACATTTCCCTGCATTAACTCAATTTCCTCCTGTTAATTAGAAAAATAAAAAATAATAACTAATTATGGAATAACAAGTTAATGTTACCCCCATTACCACACTGATATGCAGAAAATGCATAAACCCTATTAAATCCTTGGCACTATTGTGACTGAACAAGGCTTTAATAGGGTCTCCATTTTTTGAAATGCTAAATTATGTGGTGGTTATCTTATTATTTCTGTATTTTATCTACTTGTTGCAATAGTCCTCACCGGATACCAATTGTCTCCACGTTTCTCAAAATGCATTTTCATTTGCATACTCCAAGTGTTTCTAAAACCATAAATTCTTGCATCGATTTTAGTAATACAAATGAGAATAGCAGTATTACCATCTATTGTGATGATTGTTTTTTGAGGCATCGTTTTGAAGTATTTCATTTGTTCATTTTCTATTTGTTCAAGCCATTCCTGCTTAGGTTGATGATACCCAGTTATGTGTACTAATACGTAATTGTCATCAAGGATGTTTTCCAATGTCTCAGTGTCTTTATTAACCAATGCGTCATCAATTCGTTGATAAACTGCTAGGATTTTTTGTTTATCTTCACTCATTTTTAACTTGCAACCTCCTCAAAAAAATTTTCCAAAGCATTCTTTATTAATGCCAACAATTTTTAATAACGGAACCTAATGTTTAAAATTAATCCCGTTTTTTTACTTCATCCATAGCCCCCCATCGTACATTTCATTGTTTCTACTTATTTAACCATACCTTTTTATTTCTGCAGTTATAATGCTTTCTGCCATTATTATGTCCAATCATGCATGTAAACTGCTGGATTCTTCATCAGTCAGGACAATATCACCTAATTATTGTATATCCTACAACACGAAAACCTTTTTTTCTTAAGAAGCGTATTCCAATATTTTTTTCAAGTGGGTTTAATACAACTAAATGAATATCCTTACTAGGAATTTCGTTAAAATTCCTTTTTAAATATGCCAAAGGGATATTAACAGCTCCATTAATAGGATTCTTGTATGAATCATTAAAATCTCTTACATCGATTACCTTGATTTCATCTAAATTAAGGTCTTTCACATTGGTACAAAAAGCACCAAATACCGGAAAATATCTATTATATAAAATGAAGGCTACAGCTAAGGCAGTGAAAAATAAAAATGTCATTTAATCCCTCCCAATTAACTAGGCTTCTAGTAAATGCGAAGAGTCTGTATTTAATAGACAATTTCTTAATAGATGTAAAGTGTATTGATCTTTTGAGATTTCATATAGATCATAGATATTTCGATCTGCGTTAATTTTCTTGTACATCGATTTTCTTGTTTCATTTGCTTTTACAACATAAGGCAGTTTTTCGGCAGCTTTTATGGAACGGATATTTTCTTTCCGAATCTTCATAAAGACGGATTCAATCCCCCATTCGTAAAATATTTCATTAAAAAAAGCGTCTTTAGCAACGCTATTATAACCTTTACCGTGATACGGTTTAATATTTCATTTTATTTTCCTTTATTTTTAAATACATGTTCCTAAAAATATACATCAATCAATTATTTCTCACATGTATACAATTATAAATTGATATATGATTTCTGCAATTGCTAAATATCCAAGAATCGTGCATTAGTGCACAGATCAATTAAAATTGTGAATGATTTACAAGGTCTCTACAAAATAAAAAATTAAGATATTAAGAGAATTCTGCAATAAGGTAATTTAAAATCAGGAAAACATTAACCAATTGCATTAATTGGCTAACCCATCTTATTTAGAGCCTCTAAAAGAAATGGAAATTAATAAGGATTACTCAGGTAAAAGATTTAAAATGAGTGAAATACTAAGTCTCCAAAACCAGTCAACTTTGTATTATTGGAGACCATTTTTCTTTAGATTAAATTATTTGGCTCACTCTCATGAACCTCTATATTTTCCTTTTTCCATTCGTTAACACATGTATAAATCTGTCTCAAAGCGTTAGTGATGGTATTTGATTCCTTCGTCATTAAAGGTCCTGCGATTGCTAAAATAAGTACATAAAGAGCTGTAAATGAGATTAGAATAGAATTCAATCCTGCTGTGATTCCCAATTGTGCTAAAACAATGGAGAACTCCCCTCGTACCATTGTGGTTAGACCAATGTTGGTTGAAGCTTTATAGGATAACCCAGCTCTTCGTCCGGTAATCAATCCAGCCACCACATTTCCTCCAACGGTTAATATAGCAGCTCCTAATGACAGCCAGCTAGCATTAGCTAAGGTTGTTGGATCAATAATTAAGCCAAAATTGAAGAAAAATATTGCCCCAAATAAATCTCTAAACGGAATTACAAGATGTTCAATTCGTTCACGATGCTCCGTTTCAGAAAATACCAGTCCTAATAGCAATGCACCGATTCCCTCTTCAACATGCAGGATTTCTGAAAAACCGGCTACAAAAAACAAAATGGCAAAAATAACTATAGCGAAAATTTCATTTGACTTTATTTTCAACCATTTATTTAACAATGAGGAACCTTTTCGGGCTATAACAAAGAATAACATCATATAACCGAATGAAATCATGACTGACGTGATTATTCCTAAGACTGATGCAGATTCAGCAAGCAGGATTCCCGAAATAGTCGCTAAATATAGTGCCAAGAAAAGATCCTCAAACAAAATGATACCTAGAATTAGCCCCGTTTCAGGATTTGCTGTTCTTTTTAAATCCACAAGAACCTTTGCTACAATTGCAGAAGAGGACACGCTTAAAATACCTGCAATAATAAATGTCTCCATCCACGACATGTCCGTAATGATACCATAAGCTATGCCTAGACCAAAATTGATTGCAACGTGTATACTACCTCCGACTAAAATATTGCGCCCAGATTTTATTAGTTTTCCTACTGAGAATTCCAGTCCTAAGTAAAATAGGAGAAATAGGACACCAATACGTCCCAAAAATTGAATGATATCATTACTTTTGATAAATTCTAAATGTGGACCAACTACCATCCCCAAAATAATCAAAAATGGAACAGTCGAAAACTTCAACTTATTTGCAATAATTGAGCCAAGTGCAACTAGAATAAGTGCTGTACCAATCTCAAATACTAAATGATTCATCTATATCTTCCCCTCTTGTTGAAAAAATTTACATAAACGTTTTTATAAGTTTTTTAAACTGTTTTATATAATTTTAATAATCATGAATTAAAAAACTTTGGCTTCAGCTTGTTAAAAGAATGTATTGAATAAAATTCCCCGTACCGTGCAAGTACAGGGGTTATAATTGGAGTTATCTTGTTACATGAAGAGTATATTAAGCGGCTTTCAAAGTTTTTTCTTCTGCAACACTACGTGGTAACATTTTTTTAAAAACGACTGGTGTTAATACACAGGAAATGACTGCAACAAGAATAAAGGACCCGCCCATTTCTGCACTGATTACACCTATTCTTTGACCAATAGTTGCTGCTGCAATCACAAGTGAAAGGGTTGAAGTTAGTAGAAAACCTGAAGCAACTACTGTTTTTTGGCCATACCATTTTCTTAGGATTAAAACAGGAATTAATTTAGACAATAACAGTGCGAAAAGCAGCAGTGGGATTAGTAGCAGCATTTTTTTCTGGCTTAACAATGACCATAGATCCAAATTCACACCAATCATCACAAAAAAGATAGGAATAAAAAATCCATACCCAAAAGAATCCAATTTATGAACCATTTTTTTGTTCGGAGACAGCAAGGATACCAGTACCCCCGCAAGAAACGCCCCAAGTATGTTCTCAGCTCCAACAAACTCCGATATAGCGACCAATACAATTAGAAGCGTAAAAATTGCTCTTGTACCTATCTGTGTGGTTCCTGATGCCAAAACTGAAACAAATTTTCGTCCCTTAAACCTGTTGGCTACTAGATAGAGTACCACGCCGGCTACAAATAAAATTAAGATCATCCAAACATTTCCGCTGTCTTTACTATTTAATGAAACAAACACGGCAAGAAGGATCATTGTAACAAGATCAGCAATAACAGCGGTAAGCAAGATAATCTGTCCAATGTTTGTCTTCATCAAATGAGCTTCCTTTAACGTAGGGACAACAACGCCTAGGGAAATCGTTGATATAATTAAAGTCATAAGTAAGACATTATCAATAAAGCCTGCGAGAACAAATAGATAAGATAATGCTACGGAAGCAATGAAAATCCCTGCAAAAATCATGCCTGCAATCAGAAAGCTATTTGGTTGAACTTTCGCTACTCTTGATTTCTTCCCTTTCTTGATGGAAAAGGTACTAAAGTCAATTTCCAGTCCACTTAAAAACATGAGAAATAAAAAACCTAGAGTTGATAGGATTTCGAGCCAAGCATCTTCATGCACAAGATTAAATCCACTCTTCCCAATGATTAACCCCATAATGATTTCAGCAACCACTACAGGAACAAAGCGCATTTTTAACTGATGTAACAGGATTGGTGTAAAAAACGCGACAATAGTTACAATTAAAAGCGATATAATTGAAGTATGCTGTTCCATCCGAAATCCTCCTTTAATCAAAATATTTTGGAAAACTCCACATTTTCGCTGAAGAAGTGTGTTGTTTGTGTTATACAATATAGATGTCAATAAATAATTACATTGAAATATACTATTGAACATCTGTTTATTATTATAATGACATTTAGAATGCTTTCAATTGTTAATTTGTATCAATTTGTTACTTATTGAACAAATCTGTTCAATTTGTAAATTATATTGGTCTTTATAATGGATAAATTAATACTTATTAAGACCAAATTTTAGGGTCAATTAGTAACAGCCTCTTTGATATCATTAATTTTCCTGGACTCTTGCATAAATGAAAAAAACTCCGCAACCAAATGGTTTGGAGTCTTGTATGTTTGCTAAAATTAATGTTTTGATTTCAACTTTTTACGCCCTAAAATACTTTTTTGTTTTTCTTCACGCATTAAGGAAAAGGTATGTCCTATAGCCTCCGTAATAGCCCAACCATACCTTCAAAAACCCAAAACAGCGATAGCCCTGCCTCTCTACCGCCCTTACGGTTCCGAGACCGTTCCAGAAGGAATTGGGATCAAATGTTAATAGTCTTTACGGTTTGATTTCAAAAAAATATCAAAGTTAGAATTTAAAAATTTTAAATTGCCAGGACTTTTTGTATAATACAAATTGATTTAATCGTTAATTAACAGCCTATTAGCTGATTTTTTCCTTTTGTCCATGCGAAGCTTCTTCCATTAAATTAAATATAGCTTCTATACCATTCTTTTGAATCTCTTCAAGTAGTTTTTTTAATCGTTCTTTACGTCGATTAGCAGCCTCCCCCATACCACTGGAGGCAACAGTAGTAATGTCAACTTTTTTGTAAATATTAGACATACTAATCTTCCTTTCTTTAATGAAAAAGGTTGGTAAAAAAATAAATAAATGTATATAAACGAACTGCATATTACAATAAACAAAACTAGTACAAACTTTTTTCAAAGAACACACCTTATATATTGGTGCACAAAAAATATATTTGTTAAAAACCTTTTAAGAGGTTTCCTTATAAGAGAAAAAAAACTATTTTTAACAGTGAATACCTTCCCCTCTCTGCTACACCCAAATTTCCCCTTTACTTCAAGAAAAGAGCCAACTGTGTTTGTTACACAATTAGCTCCTTTTGCTCTATGTGGGTTCATTTTGCGATTTACCACTATTTTTTATAGACTTTTACTGTACTCCCAAATTAAGCGGTTATTTTCTTATGTGATTATCCCTTCTCTGTAATACTTTTTTTAGATGTAAAGGAAATTAATGGGATAGCTGCAATAAGAACAGCAATTACAACAGATCCTGCTCCAATCCAGGTAATCGATAGCATGGATGAGTTTCCTGTAACAATTCCCCCAATACCAGCACCAGCGGCAATTCCTATCTGGATAACAGAGCTGTTAAGGCTTAGTAAAATGCCAGAGGCTTCTGGAACAATGGAGACCAGGTTAAAATTCTGAGTTGTTGAGAATGCCCATATTGCGATCGCCCACAGTATAAGCAACGCAATATTTAAGAATACCGAACCAGTAACAGTAGACAAGATTGCAGAAAGTAATGTCAGAGCAAGAACTTGAGCGCCCATTGTTCCACCGATTGTTTTTGCCGGACCAATTCGATCCGCCAGGAATCCACCAAACTTAGAGCCTACTAAACTTGCAATACCTAATGCAAAAAAGACAACACTAATTTCCCCATCGCTTAGAGACATAACGGTAGACAGGAATGGAGACATAAAGGTATTAACTATCGAATAACTGATAAATACAAAGAATGTGATGCCTAGCGCAATAGTTATGTTAGGCTTTTTTAATAGAGCAAGTTGTTCTCTTAGAGGTACAGGTACTTCTGCTTCTGTGGCTGGAATTGTTTTTGCAACTGCAAAAATCGCAAGCAATGATAATAGACCAATTCCCCAGAAGATAACTCTCCAGTCATATGATTCCGCAACAACACGACCAATAGGTACACCTATAACAAGAGCTAGACTAAAACCTGCAAAAACAGTTGCAATTGCTCCAGCCTGCCGTTCTGGCTGTGCGAGTTTTGGTGCGACACTCATAGCAGTTACCACAAAAACACCTGTTCCTACAGCGAGAACAGCGCGAGATACTATTAAAAAGAAGAAACCTGAAAGTGATACTGTCAGAACGCTTCCAAGAACTAAAATTAAAAGAGAAAGCATTAATATCTTTCGACGGTCTGTTTTTGCCAACGCCATCATTACGATTGGCGGTCCAAACGCATAAGCAATTGCGAAGACAGTAATTAGTTGTCCTGCCGCTGAAACTGAAATATTAGCTGTTTCCGCTACTTTGTCTAATATACCCGCAATAACGAACTCCGCTGTACCAACAAAGAATCCTATGAAGGCTAATAAATATATTTTCCAATTGTTACCCATAAAAAGTTTTCCCCTTTGTATAAATATTATTTTATAAATGTAAATAAGAACAAAATCCATGAACCGTGAATAATTTGTTCGAATATTCCCAGTTAATTCAGATGGGGTAAACCGAGGCTACCGGCTTCCCCATCTTATTCAAAGGCTATAGACTAGATTTAGATATTTTTATAATGTAGACATGTCGATAACAAATCGATATCGTACATCACTACAAAGAACGCGTTCATACGCTTCATCAACTTGGTCAGCACTTATCAACTCAATCATAGGTGCAATACCATGTTCAGCAGAGAAATCTAGCATTTCTTGTGTTTCCTGAATCCCGCCAACATTTGAACCTGCAATGCTACGACGACCCATTATTAAGGAAAACACACTGTACTTATCTTGCTGGGCTGGTGCACCCACATTTACAAGAGTTCCATCTACACGAAGCAAGGATAAATAAGCATCAACATCAAGATTTGCAGACACGGTATTTAAAATGAGATCAAATTGACCAGCCAACTCAGTGAATGTAGCAGGATTATTGGTTGCATAGTAATGATCAGCGCCAAAACCAAGGGCTTCCTCTTTCTTATTCAAAGTCTGACTTAACGCAGTTACTTCAGCACCCATAGCATGAGCAAATTGAACCGCAATGTGTCCAAGACCACCCATACCAACAACCGCTACCTTCTTACCTGGTCCTACGTTCCAATGTTTTAAAGGAGAGTAAGTTGTGATGCCTGCGCATAATAATGGGCTTGCAACATCCAATTCCAAACTATCTGGTATACTAACAAGGAACTTTTCCTTTACAACTATTTTTTGGCTATATCCACCGTAAGTTAGATTGCCATCATAGTCTAATGAATTAAATACCATGACAACACCTTTTGTACAAAATTGCTCATCACCACGGAGGCAATATTCGCATTCCCCACAGGAGTTGACAAAGCAACCAACGCCAACACGATAACCAACAGCAAATTTTGTCACTTCTGACCCTACTGCTGTTACAACTCCTGCAATTTCGTGACCAGGAACCATTGGGAAGATTCCAGTACCCCACTCGTTGTATGCAAAGTGAATATCGGAGTGGCAAATACCGCAATACTTAATATCGATTAAGATGTCATCCGGTCTTAATACTCTGCGCTCAATTGTAGTCTTTTCAAATGGGGCTTTTGCATTTGGAACGCTTAATACACGGGTAGACATGTTTATATGATTATTGCACATAAGAGAAAATTCAATCCTTTCTTGTTACCATTTTCACACCTGAGAATGTATAGTGGAAATTTTAAAATTATGGATGAAGGTAATACATTTAAGTGTACTGTTTTCGTAATTTGATCCAGCTTATTCTAGTTAAAAAATGACTGGATAGCCTTTTCCACTAGTCCAGTCATTTTCAGGTTCTGTTTTTTTACAGCATAAAAAATTTGATCCTTAAGCTATAGTTCCAACTATAAACAAATTAGCTTTTTAATATTCGTCTATCATTAATCGTAAAGTGAGAAATACGGGTCTGTATTAACCAAGTTCCGTTCTGACGCATATATTCATCGTGATAGATGATACTACTATCAGTGATAACTTCTTTCCCATCTTCTTCGCTTACTAATTTAACTTGGCAGTATGAAACACCAGTTGCAGAATCGCCATCTACTTTGACAACCAGTTGTCCGTTCATGTGGAATGAACGTTTTACATTAGCGGTAAAACTTGTGAATACTTCTTCCAATTGTTTTGTTCCTGAAATATCAAACAATAAATCATCACCCATGTAAACCTTAACTGTCGTATCAGGGGTAAATAAAGGCATTTGTTCTGGAATCTTTTTTTCATCTGCCAAATTTGCGAAAGTATCAACTAATTCTTTTATTTCTGATTTTGCTTGTAAAATTTCTAACGACATGAAATTTCCTCCTAATTTTTACTGATTTTGTGTTAATAATTTCTGTTCCTGTGATTTATTTATAGTATCCTTTGGGAGACAAATTCCGCAATCCCATAGATTAGCTTTGTAATGTTCGTTTGTCATTAATCATAAAGTGAGAAATACGGGTCTTGATTAACCAAGTTCCGTTTTGACGCACATATTCATCGTGATAGATGATACTACTATCGGTGATAACTTCTTTACCCTCTTCTTCGCTCACTAATTTAACTTGACAGTATGAAACACCAGTTGCAGAATCACCATCCACTTTGACAACCAATTGTCCGTTCATGTGGTAGGAACGTTTTACATTAGCGGTAAAACTTGTGAATACTTCCTCCAATTGTTTTGTCCCTGAAATATCAAACAATAAATCATCACCCATATAAACCTTAACTATGGTATCAGGGGTAAATAAAGGCATTTGTTCTGGAATCTTTTTTTCATCTGCCAAATTTGCGAAAGTATCAACTAATTCTTTTATTTCTGTTTTTGCTTGTAAAATTTCTAATGACATGAAATTCCCTCCTAATTTTTACTGTTCTTGTAATTTCTAGTGAGTTGGTTAAATTTACTTACACTTTATAACCCTATATACTAAGGGATAAAAATTTACCCTACTTATTCAGGTTTATTTACCCCCAAGCTGCGACGAACTTCCAATCCTGGTGTTAAAGCTAATTTAACAATTAAATCTGCAATACTCTTTCGAGATACATCATGCCCTTTAAATGGTTCACCTTTCTGAGTTGTCTCATAGTCAATTTCATCTTTATTGGTAAACCACCCTGGTCTCAAAATCGTATAGTCAAGGTCTGAGGCTTCAATGACCGCAGTAGATTTTCTATAAGGATTTAAGATACTACCATGCCTTTCTCCTGGGACTTCATCATAAATGCCCATTGAGCTAATCCAAATGATACGCTTAAGATCAGTAGCGTCCATTGCCTCCACAATTGTTTTTGCCATTTGTTCTAGATTGCCTGCAAGATTGGCATACACAACATCCTGTCCAATCATAGCTTCTTTTAGTTTTTCAAGGTCTGTAACATCGCCTTCGATTACTCGAACACGATTTGAATCCATATTTTTTGAATTACGTGAGTTTCGCAAATAAAGTGTTAACTGTGCATCGGTTTCTTTAATGAACATATCTATAGCTACACGAGCAAGTGATCCATTTGCTCCAAGAATTAAAACATTAGTCATATTCAATCTTCCTCTCATTCAAAATTGGATGCACTAATAATTCACACATATAAATTATGTGACATCTGTATATAATTATAAACAGATACAAAATGTCTACAATTGTCAAATTTACTCCATTCGTGAATTAGTGCACGAATCAATGAAAACTGTGTAATTATTTTAATAGGATTACAGGATCTCTTGATTAAATTGCTTTCTTATGTGAAAGAGATTTGCTTTATATCGAAAATTATTTAAAGCCGATTATTGGTTGTGGTACATATGGCTCTTCAAGAAAAGTAATTTCTTCAGGTGTTAAATTAATCGAAAGAGCCGCTACCGCATCCTCAAGTTGAGACATTTTCGTGGCACCGACAATAGGTGCTGCTACTGGTTCCGTCTTCAACACCCAGGCAAGTGCAATTTGAGCGCGTGGTACTCCACGTTTTTCTGCAAGCTCAGCAACCCTTTCCACAATCATTCGGTCGCTACCAGCATTGTAAAAGGAACCCTTAGCATCATCTTTTTCAGAACGAGCCGTTGTTTCTCCCAATTGCGTGTCAATTTTCCACTTGCAAGAGGGCTCCACGGAACGACACCAATTTTTTCTTCTTTGCAAAGTGGTAGCATTTCCCTTTCTTCTTCTCTATATAAAAGATTTATTTGATTTTGCATTGCAACGAAACGGGTCCAACCGTTCTTCTCAGCTATATGATTAGCTTTTAGAAACTGCCAAGCAAACATAGAAGATGCTCCAATGTATCTTGCCTTTCCAGCTTTCACAATATCATGCAATGCTTCCATGGTTTTCTTCAATTGGAGTATTGTAATCCCAGCGATGAATATAATAAAGATCAATGTAATCAGATCCCAATCTCTTAAGGCTTTTATCAATTTCAGTCATAATAGCCTTTCGTGAAAGACCTTTACTCTTCGGACCTTCATGCATTGGAAAATAAAGTTACAATTTCTTCTCGATTGGCACACTCCTTTAAAACTCGTCCAACAATTTCTTCACTTGTTCCGTCTGAATAATAATTTGCCGTATCAACAAAATTGATACCTGAATCAAGTGCTTTTTTTATAATAGGACGACTGTTCTCCTCATCAAGTGTCCAAGCGGGATATCCACGTTCCGGCACACCAAAACTCATACAACCAAGACAAAGACGGGATACATCCAAGCCGGTATTTCCAAGTTTCACAAATTCCATTTGAATGTCCTCACTTTCTCTAAAATACAGTTCACTTCGATACTTCCAACCTTCTTGCTAAATTAGATGTCTTTAGAATAAATAAACATTGATGAATTAAGTAACATCTGTGTATAATTTTATACAGAATTGGGATACTTACAATTGTCAATAAATCGTAATTTGTATATTAGTGCACAAACCAATTAAAATCGTGTAATTCTTTAAAGAAAGTTTGGTGGCTTCCATAATGTCTAAGGTAGATAGAAGAATACTCAAATCGCAAGAAGCAATAAAAAAAGCAGTTATTGAACTGATGTCTGAAAAAAGTTTTGATCAGATTACAATACAAGATATTTCCGACAGGGCGAATGTTAGCCGAAGAACCATTTATCTTCATTATATGGATAAATTTGATTTGCTGGACAAGCTCATTGAAGAGCATATCAATGAGCTAAGGGAATTGGCTGAAGCGGCATCAGATATGGATTTTATAGATGGGAATCTGATATGGTTCGAATACTTTGAACGTAATTATTTATTCTTTTCGACAATGTTAGCCAGTAAAGGAGCTCCTTCTTTTCGTAGACAATTTCTTGAGTTTGTCATGGAAGGGCTAAAGGGTGAAGTGAATATATCAGAAGGAAAAAATAACGGAATAAATGAAGAGGTTACTCTTCGATTTATAGCGGGGGCTTACGTAGAGATCGTAGAATGGTGGTTCGCGAATGAAATGCCTTATCCTCCTCAGATTATGGCGGAGCAAGTGGGTATTTTAATTGAGCGGATTGCATAGTTAGATAAATTACTACTTAAATTATGGTTTATAATCGGAGATCGTTATTGTAAACAAAATATATGCTAGTAGCAGCTAAAGATGGAAGTATTCCGAGATGGAAAAATCTTAACGATGGGTCTGACAAATCGAAGAAGATTTAGTTTTATTTTTATGAGGATTGCGTAAAACATCGGGAGTAAAATTATATATAACCAAACTTATTACATTAAAAAAGCCAACTTTTTCTTAGTGAAGATTGGCTTTCCTAACTTTGTGAATAAATTCACTTAAACTAAACTGCTCCGTTAGTCAAATAAGAATATAAGACCGCCGCAGCGTTCCTTCTTGAGCTCTAGCACCCGTTAATAAAAAATTAGATATTCATTCTATTTCATATAAAGTTCTTAATTTCAACCAAGTTTCGTACCAAAATGTTTTCGGTCAATAGGTTTTTCAATCTCTATTTCATTTCCAATTTTAATTATAATCACTGTATCATTCCTGATACTTAACGTATCACCAAAGCTAAAAACCATATCCAAACAGTCTTGTTTATATTACCTTTCTCTTTCATTCGACCATTCAGCTTTTTCGATTGAGGATCTCCTTTTCAAGGTCCATCATCCTTCTCCCTGGCATTTACTTATATCATATTCTATGGATAAATACGGTTTCCTTCTTCAACTATCCTGCCCCGTTAGCCATTCATGAAGCGCAAAAATCAGCGCTTCACCACAGAGAATGAAAATATTGTTAAACCGTCAATACTGATTCTACGGCTGGAGAGGAAGGTCGATGAACTATGGTGCGTTAGAGCCCATCCGTTAGTCTGACTCCAACGACCACGGTGCACCACTGACTGTCGCTCCCTTACGGGAAGCACACATGGTAGATTAATCCTATTCTGGTTGCTGCACCAGCCTCCAATAATATTCATTGCCGTAGAAAGGATGTTTTCAATGGAAGTAGTCATTGAAAGAGCATGTGGTATGGATGTCCATAAGGACAACATTACTGCCTGTATTATGACACCTGAAGGAAAGGAGATTCAAACGTTCTCTACTAAAACTGTATTTCTTTTACAGTTGGTTGACTGGATTAAACAACATAATTGTACCCATGTCGCCATGGAGAGCACGAGTGTTTATTGGAAGCCTATTGTGAATTTACTAGAAGATGAGGATATTGAATTTTTAGTGGTGAATGCCCAACATATGAAGGCAGTTCCAGGACGTAAAACAGATGTTAAGGATGCAGAATGGATTGCCAAACTTCTTCGTCATGGACTGTTGAAAGCTAGTTACATTCCAGATCGTAATCAACGGGAACTACGTGAACTCGTTCGATATCGTCGGAGTATCATTGAGGAACGTGCAAGACAAATCAATCGAATCCAAAAAGTATTAGAAGGAGCGAACATTAAATTGGGTTCAGTTGTTTCAGACGTTTTGGGTGTTTCAGCTCGAGATATGCTTAACGCTATTGCCGAAGGCGAAGAGGATCCTGAAAAACTAGCAAACTTTGCACGTCGCTCGATGAAAAAGAAGAAAGATGAGCTGGAACTCGCACTTAAAGGTTATATTCAATCCCATCAACGTCTAATGTTAAAAACGATTTTAAGACATATTGACTTTTTGACTGAAGAGATTGAGATGCTCGATCAAGAAGTAGCGAAAAGAGTACGTACCAACCAAGAAGATGTGGAACGATTAGATTCTATTCCTGGTATAGCTACCAGGATGGCTGAGCAAATTTTAGCTGAAATCGGTACTGATATTAAGAAACAATTCCCGAGTGCAGCCCATATGTGTTCCTGGGCAGGTTTGGTTCCTGGACAAAACGAGAGTGCCGGAAAAAGAAAATCAGCTAAAACCAAAAAAGGAAATAAGTATTTGAGATCAGCATTAACTGAAGCAGCTCATTCAGTAAAAGGTTCGAAGAACTATCTCGGAGCACTGTATAGGCGTACAGCATCACGAAAAGGAACGAAACGAGCAGGAATCGTCGTCGCTCATGCCATGTTACGTATCTCTTATTATCTCTTAACACGAAAAGAAATGTATGTAGACTTAGGCGAAGACTACTTTGATAAACAGAGACAGCAATCCATTGTCCGGCATTCACTTCGAAGACTTGAAAGTTTAGGATACATCGTTACTTTACAAGAACCAGAAGCATCTTAATCTATTCAACTCAATTCCTAAGATTCATGAATAGGCGCTCTCCCCTTTTTAAAAAATGAAAGAGCTGCGTCTTCTAAACTGGCACCCATGTCA
>NZ_JAGGQR010000068.1:0-58198 GCF_018613205.1 Bacillus sp. ISL-46 | reverse complement strand
ATTTGTCGACAGTCTGAAGCGACCAATAAGGTCGCTTTTTAATTTATTACGATATTTTATCTTCTTTTAAACTCAATTCAGTGAAATGAACAAGTTTAACTTGACCATTTCGGGCCCCATCCTCTACTATTTCACAGTATCCAGAAGCATATTGATATAACATAATATAATCCTTACCTTCAAAAATAACTTGTATTTTTCCCACCACACTCACATCCTATGACCTTTTAACTATGTTAACCTTAAATGAAGTCTTTGTCTGTGGATAGTTTGCGACATTTTGAAACTTATCGGAATAGAGTAAAGCGACTCCGAGTAGGAGCCGCTCTTTATTAAATTTTATATATTATTAAAGCATTATAGTAGCCGGAATCTAACTCAGAATGAGAATTATATTTAATATCCAAAATTTCTGCCTCACTATTTTCTTCACACCAAGTGTTTATCATGAGGTCCAAGCTTCGAACACTTGCAATAAATTTAGACTCAAAGAAAACAGTCCTAATTTGTCCAGCTTTACCTAACATTCTTCATCCCCCTTTGTTATTATTTTAAATAATATTCATGTTGCACTTATTATTAGTACTACTTATTAACAATTAACTTTACACCTACCGATTGAATTTGTTGTGAATCTTGAATCTCCTGCTTCAATGATTCCGCATGGAATACCTTAAACCCATACTCACCGTCTATTGCATAACGCTGATCGGATAATATTAGAACGTGTGGGAACGGCTTTGACATAATCCAGTGTTGAATAGATCAACATACCGCCCCATTTTCTCCGCCATTTGTTTTTCGGAATAGACTGTTTTTTGCACCTCGATAAAAAATGGCGTATTGCGATACATAGCAAAGATGTCTGGCTCAGCGTTGCCTTTACTGCCGTATTTCGGCTCAACTAAAAACGTTTCCAGCCGTCCAAGCTTCCGCATTTCCTTATAGACGTTCAATATTGCTAGCCAGTGGCCAATTTTAGCGCTATTCTTTTTTATCTGCGTTTCCGCTCCGAAATAGACAAACGGTTGAAAATTACTTGACCGCTCAATTTGACCGTCGCGAAGTAGTCTAAGCAAGACGGAATTCGCAGCGGTTATCGGATTCTTTAAGCCTCCGAAATGTAATTCGGCAATAGAGTCTCGATCCATCACACGGAATTTATTTAAATTGCGAATAATCGCTTTGTCGCGCTAAGTCAACATCGAGAAACACATCCTTCTCGGTTAATTCACTTTCCATTTTTTGAGACGTCGCAACATTTGACTTCGCAACGCCATTCCTACCGCCAGTAGCTTACGTATTTCCCACGATATATGTATAATGAATAGCCGTTCAGTTTGCGGATAGCTGCGCAATATACTGCCGATCAGTCCGCTATTCGACACCCCCTCGGTTTCGGAAGCCGTCCGTCCGGCAGGCGCTTCGTGTTAGTGATATCGCGAATATGTAATCTTTTGTACTGCCGGATGCCCTTGCGATATGCCACCGTATCCCTACCGTATTACTTTACATTACCTGCCATATTGCGAGATGATTATTCTGATTGTAAGATATGGACATTTCGGACACTTTAAAATTAGGAGGTGCTACCATGTCTTCGTGGATATACTCTCATTTTATAAACACGTTTTGGTTTGTATTCATTTTGATCTCGATACCTGCGTTTTTTTAATTTATTTAGCTTACTCAAATAAAAAACAAAAAATGCAGGATAATGACGATAGTTAAAATCAATAGCACCTACCGTTATTATCTTCCACATTACGTCACTTTACGTTGTAAATCGGAATCATACCGTGTTCCTTCTATTATATATCCGAGTATTCCACTAGGTAATATCGGACTATTCTTCGACAACTACCCCCGCTAATTTATTTATAACTAGTCCGCGGTTGTCCATTACTTTTTAGGACAACCCTTCATAACATAAAGTAACCTCAACGAAAGTTAAGTAAGCATTTACAAGGCGTCTAAATGGCGCTTTTTTTTCAGCCTAATCTACGACAGTCACCCTGGTAACATTCTCGAATGCCACCCGCTCGAATTCGCCAGGCTTTACCTCAATGCGGAGCTGATGCGTAATCGGATCAGCGTGGTGTATGCGGCCATCCATCTCCGTAGTAAAGCCGTCATCCCACACGGAGAGCTTTACCGCTAGATTATATTCCATCGCGTAGGCAATCCGCTGGTCAAACTCCTCCGTATCGAATTCGCTGAGTAACGGCCGTGGCTGGCGCTCTTGATCCTTAAACATTTTGCGCTGCTCTTCGAAGACTTGCGGCATAAAGGACGCTGCATTCCATTTAATTAAACCGCGATCTTTTATCGTCATTACGGTCAACTCCTTCGTTCTTAGTACACACGAACAAATGTTCCATATGGAATAAAAATAAAAACGCCACCGCGAAGGTGACGCTTTACATATCCGTATATAACGGTATAATGATTTTTGCGAGTATTTATCGGAACGGCAACGAAAAATTTATCGGAACGGTGACGCTTAATTCACCGCAATCTCACCGTAAATTCAACGGGTAAAACTGCGTCATACCAACGATCAAGATGCCTTGTGTTCAAGCCTCAATTTATCCGCAACCATGGCAATAAATTCAGAATTGGTCGGTTTTGCCTTAGACATGCTGACTGTGTATCCAAATAGCGAGGAAATGGAATCAATGTTTCCACGACTCCAAGCCACTTCAATCGCATGACGGATTGCTCGTTCCACACGGCTTGCTGTTGTGTTATATTTTTTGGCGATATCTGGATACAACACTTTCGTAATTGACCCTAAAAGTTCGATATCGTTATATACCATTGAAATGGCCTCACGTAAGTACAGATATCCTTTAATATGTGCTGGGACACCTATTTCATGAATGATGCTTGTAATACTAGCATCCAAATTTTTAGGTTTTTGCTCAGTTTGAGAACGATAAGTTGTTGATGTTGATTTTCGTGTAAATGAATTGTTATTTCCGCTAACTTGTCGAATATGGCTTCCTAAATTCTCCATATCAAATGGTTTCAAAATAAAGTAGGAAGCACCAAGTTCAACTGCTTTTTTTGTCACATCTTCCTGACCAAAGGCAGTGAGCATAATGACATTGGGAAGGACTCCCTTTTTAAGATCACGGAGGCGCTCAAGTACAGCCAAACCATCAAGATGCGGCATAATAATATCCAAAACTAGAACGTCAGGATCGGTTGTCGATAACATTTCTAGACACTCTTGTCCATTATGAGCAATTCCTACAACTTCCATATCATCTTGGGACGAAATAAAGTCCTCTAATAATCCAACTAGCTCCCTATTGTCATCAACGACACAAACTTTAATTTTCTTCACTTCTAGTTCCTCCTCGGGTTTAAATCATAAGATCTATTTCATCTAACATTTCTAATCAGTTGTATTCTCCTAATTCTATTCTAAATTAGAAATTCGACAATGCAACAAAAATTCCTCTCATTTTTTTAATATTTCTTAAAATAGTGATAAAATCTTATCTTTTCTTTGTTTTTCTCACCTTTTCGACGTAAACTGCGTTATTTCTAAAATATGGATGTTTTTTGTCGAAAAATGTTTATGTAAAAAGCAAAATAGGGGGATTTTCCTATTTTGCTCCAATGTCCTAACTCGCTTTATTTTTTGGCAATTCATATATGTTAATTCCAGCTTCATTTAACATCCATTCAATGTGTACCCCATAACCTGAGGTTGGATCATTAACAAAAACATGTGTAACTGCTCCAATTAGTTTTCCATCTTGAATAATTGGGCTGCCGCTCATCCCTTGAACAATACCTCCTGTTTTTTTAAGGAGCTTAGGGTCGGTTACTTTTATTACCATGCCTTTGGTTGCTGGAAACTTTTGCGGGATTGTGCTGACAATTTCGATATCAAATTCTTCTACTTGGTCATCATTAACGACCGTTAATATCTTTGCAGGTCCTTCTTTTACTTGATGTGATAATGCGATAGGAAGTGGTTTATCCATAACACCATTTTTTAATTCTTTTACCATTTCACCAAAAATACCAAATGGGCTGTTCTTTTGGATATTACCAACGATTTCTCGGTCCGAAGAAAAGCGGGCAAGTTTTTCACCAGGGTCTCCGTTACTTCCTTTTTCAATAGAAGTTACGGTAGACCGGACAATTTGTCCATCTTCAACAACAATTGGCTGTTTTGTATCCATGTCTGATATTACATGCCCAAGGGCACCATATTTCTTAGATTGTGGATGAACAAAGGTCATTGTTCCAATTCCTGCAGCGGAATCTCTAATATATAAACCAAGCTTATAAATATTTTCCCCTTTGTCTTTTAATGGGGTTAATTGTGTAGTAAATTTTCCACTTTCCCGACTAATAACCAAATCGAGAGGTTTTCCTTCTTGTCCTGCGGTTTGTACAAATGGTGCTACATCTGACATTTTTTCAATTTTATTACCGTTAATTTCAGTAATGATATCCCCAATTTTTATACCAGCAATTTCACCTGGAGACTTTTTTCCAGAAATAGTATTGATTAAATGGTGGCCCACAACCAAAACGCCGACTGTGTTTAATTTTACGCCGATTGACTGCCCGCCTGGAATGACTCTAAAATCCTTTAAGACGCGTACGTCAACCTTTTTTATAGGAATCCCTGCAAACTCTAACAGCATTTCATTTTTTCCATTTTCAGTTGCCTTCATTGAAACCGTATGTTTTCCTTGATCAAGTGTAATATTCGAATTGTGAGAAACCAAAGCGGCTGATACCGGGGCAGCCTTTTGAAAATTATAGTCTTGTCCTTCAAAAACTGTAATTGTTTTAGGTATCGCAAGGTATTGCTGTATAGGCTGAAAAAAAATAAGGCTAATTAATGAAACAAGGAGAATTCCACCAATAATCTTTCTAATTATTTCTAACTTCAAATTCTTCACTCTCCTCGCTTCTTTTCATTACATTGAAATGGCTACATCTTTAATTTTGCCTCCTTGACAATCATTTATAACTTGGTTCTACATAAAAAAGCTACCCGAAATGGATAGCATTACAATTTTTATTAAAAATATAGAAATTTTAGCCTTTTTAAGGCAAATGTTTCAGTTTAGTGACTTGTCAAAGCACTACCACTTTTTTTGTTTTCTGCAGCTAAATATAATAATTCTTCTGCATGTTTTTTAGTGAGGTCAGTTATTTCTGTTCCAGATATCATCCGGCCAATTTCATTAATTTTTTCATTAATCTCTAACGGGGTCACAGAAGTTTTCGTTCTACCCCCTTTTATGATCTTTGAAATGAACAAGTGAGTATCAGCCATGGCTGCTACCTGAGGCAGATGCGAAATACACAAAACCTGTGATTCGGCAGCCACCTTATAGATTTTCTCCGCAATCGATTGGGCAACCCTGCCGCTCACACCAGTATCTACCTCATCGAAAATAATGGATGTTACCCCTTGATGCTTGGAAAAAATACTTTTTAATGCCAACATAATTCTTGATAATTCCCCTCCAGAAGCAACCTTTGATAAGGGCTTCAATGGTTCTCCAGGGTTAGTTGAGATAAAAAATTCTATATGATCCACACCGTTTTTTGTAAATTGAATGGTATTTGTTTCAAAACGAATTTCAAAAACAGTTTTCGCCATATACAATTCTTTTAATTCTTTATGTATTAACCTTGTCAGTTTATCAGCCCATTTAAGACGAATTTCAGTTAACTGCTTCGCTTCAAGGATTAAGTCTTTTTTTACAGAAGTTAATTCTTTTTCTAATTCGCTTATATGTGTTTCTTTATTTTGCAATGTTTCAATTTCTTCTTCAATATTTGCAGCATACTCTAATATTTCATGAATTGTTTTTCCGTATTTTCGTTTTAGCTGATTAATTTCATTCAACCGGTCTTCAATTTCATGTAACCGTTGCGGGTCGAACTCTAATATATCTAATTCATTTCTTAATGCACGCGCCGCATCTTCTAATTGGTAGTAGCTATTCGAGACAGATTCATAGATGTCTTTATACGCCGTATCAAGTGCCGCAGCGTCTTCTAGGTGCCCCATAACCATACTAATCCAATCCAGCCCTTTTTGTTCTCCCTGCAAGGCTGTATGGCTGGACTGGATGGCTCCAAATACTCTTTCGAAATTAGTTAGTTTTCTTTTTTCCTCAAAAAGATCTTCATCTTCATTGAGCTTTAAATTTGCCTTTTGAATTTCATCCAATTGAAACTGTATTAAATCTAGCCGATGGGCAGTTTGTTGATCATTTTCACTTAATGCTTTTAACTTTTGGAAGGTTTGCTCATAACGACGAAATACTTGCTGGTATTCACCTTGCGAAGGTACTATATCATCTGCTCCAAATTGATCTAGCAGTGTTAGGTGTCTTGAGTCATCCATTAACTCTTGATGCTCATGCTGACCATGGATATCAACGAGTGTTCCTCCGATTTCCCTGAGAATGGAGATTGTCACAAGCTTTCCATTCACACGGCAAACACTTTTACCGGTTTGGGCAATGTCTCGTCGTAAGATTACCGTTCCTTCGTCAATATCAATCCCGAATTCTAAAGCTTTAGCAATTACCGGATGTTTGTTATCATCAATCTGAAAAAGCCCTTCGATTTCCGCCTTTTCCTCTCCATGACGAACAAATTCTGCAGACCCTCTGCCACCAACTAATAAATGAATAGCATCAATGATGATTGATTTACCTGCACCCGTTTCACCCGTTAAAACCGTTAATCCCTTTGTAAAGGTTACAGATAAGGCTTCGATAATAGCGAAATTTTTAATGGATAATTCTGCTAACAAGGATCATTCCCCCAATTAAAGCATATCTAGGAACCGGTTTGTGATAACTTCAGTATCTTCCGGAGTTCGACAAATGATTAACATTGTGTCATCCCCACAGATGGTCCCTAATATTTCATCCCAATCGAGATTATCGATTAGTGCGCCAATTGCCATTGCATTACCTGGCAGGCACTTCATGACTAGCAAATGACCTGCCGCATCAATCCGTACAAACGCATCGATTAATGATCTTTTCAGCTTTTGTAATGGATTAAATCTTTGGTCAGCAGGTAAGCTGTACTTATATCGTCCATCGCTTAATGGAACCTTAACAAGATGTAATTCTTTAATATCCCTAGAAACGGTTGCTTGTGTTACATTATAGCCAGCACTTTTTAGTTCATCCACTAACTCGTCCTGTGTTTCGATATCATTAGTAGCAATGATTTCTCTTATTTTTATATGGCGTTGGCCTTTGTTCATTGTTTCACCCCATAATAGTTAAAACATCTAAGTAATATGTACTAACACGCTCTTATACACATGTTAGCCGATTTTTACAAGCTTGTACATTTTTTCTTGTGTAAAAGGGGGGAATTTTCATTCCATAAGAAGAAAAGGATAAGCATCAGCCTACCCTTCTGAATTTTGTTTTGTTTTAAATTCCACGTGTGATTCCTTTACAATTTCAATGGGGGTGACAAGTAATTGATTAACTCCAATTTCCCGTTCCCCTTCCCATTTTAGATGGAGCAGGTACTCAATGTTCCCATCCCCGCCAGTGATTGGTGAAAAGGATAAGTTTTTTATTGTGTATCCTTGCTGAAAGGCAAAATTAATGATTTTATCAATTACTTGTAAATGTACTTTTTCATCACGAACGATCCCCTTTTTACCAACCTGTTCACGTCCAGCCTCAAATTGCGGTTTTACTAGTGCTATGACGTCACTTCCAGGGACTAAGAGTGTTTTTAAGACAGGTAATATCAACGTTAAGGAGATAAACGATACATCGATTGTGGCGAAATTTGGCATCTCTCCAATTAAATCGGCAGGTGTTACATAGCGGAAATTTGTCCTCTCCATTACTACGACACGTTCATCCTGTCTAAGTTTCCAAGCAAGCTGATTATAGCCTACATCCAAAGCATAGGACATTTTTGCACCGTTCTGTAATGCACAATCGGTAAAGCCGCCAGTTGAAGATCCAATGTCGAGCAATACTTTGTTCGTAACACTCACATCAAATACCTTCAAAGCCTTTTCAAGCTTTAATCCACCACGGCTTACATACGGAAGGATCTTCCCTTTGATACTAAGTGGAATATCCGTTTTCACCTTTTCTCCTGGTTTATCCAACCGCTCTTCGTTTGAATAAACTAGCCCTGCCATAATCGTTCGTTTTGCCTTTTCTCTGGTTTCAATTAAACCTCTTTCTACAAGTAAAACGTCTAACCGTTCTTTATTTTTCATATTTTAAGCCCTTTGTTGTTTTTTTCTAGCTAGTATAGAAACCCGTTTGATTACCTCTTCCGTCGTTAAACCAATTTCTTTAAGAAGTGAGTCAACATCTCCATGTTCAATAAATTGGTCCGGGATTCCGATTCTGTCGATGTGCGCGTGATAAAATCCTTGGGTTTGTGCGTACTCCAGAACTGCACTCCCAAACCCCCCTTGTAAAACTGCTTCCTCAATGGTAAGAATCGGCATATTTTTCACAAGTAGATGAGTCAGCATTTTTCCATCCAAAGGCTTGATAAACCGGGCATTGACAACTTTGACGGAGATCCCCTTCTTTTCAAGCACCTCAGCTGCTTCTAAGGCCATTGGAATGGTGGTTCCAAAGGTTAGGATAGCCGCATCATCGCCCTCTTTTAGAACCTCCCACGTCCCAATTGGAATGGCTTGAAAATCCTTATCCAATGGGACACCAAGTCCATTCCCACGCGGGAATCTCATGGCAATAGGACCGTCATCATAATTCAGTGCGGTGTAAACCATATGCTGACCTTCATTTTCATCCTTTGGCATCATTAACACCATATTAGGGACATGCCTTAAAAAAGCAATATCAAAAACTCCTTGATGGGTTTCACCATCGGCACCCACCAATCCAGCACGGTCGATTCCCATAAAGACATTTAAGTTTTGTCGGCAAATATCATGAACCACCTGATCATAAGCCCGCTGTAAAAAGGTTGAGTAGATCGCCAGAAAAGGCTTCATATTTTGTGTAGCTAATCCCGCAGCGACTGTCGCTGCATGCTGCTCTGCAATCCCTACATCATACATTCGCTCAGGGAACTCACCTGCAAAGCCTTCGAGTTTAGAACCAACAGGCATAGCTGGTGTAATCGCAACAATCCTTTCATCCGTCCTGGCAAGCTTTCGAACCGTTTCACTGACAAGGCTGCTCCATGCAGGGGGCGGTGTTTTTACCGGCTTTACGAATGCACCTGTGTCCATTTTATATGGTCCAGTTCCATGCCATGTACCTGTTTTATCACTTTCTGCCGGCTGATAGCCTTTTCCCTTTTTAGTGATGACATGAAGAAGAATCGGACCTTCTGTCTTTTTAGCATAGCTGAAGTTCTCAAATAATGCTTCAAAATTATGACCATCAATTGGGCCGAGATAAGTAAATCCTAGTTCTTCAAAAAACATACCGGAAACAAATAAATATTTAAGGCTGTCTTTCACTCTTTCAGCGGTTGCAGCTAATTTCCCGCCCACTGCAGGTACTTTTTTCAACAGTACTTCAAGCTCATCTTTCACCCATTGATATTTTCCAGCCGTCCGCAATTGACCAAGAATATTATGAAGTGCACCAACATTAGGAGCGATTGACATTTCATTGTCATTTAAAATGACAATCATATCTTTTTTCTCATGACCAATATGATTTAAGGCTTCTAACGCCATTCCACCTGTTAAAGCCCCGTCGCCTATAACTGGAATAACAAATGATTTTTCCTTTTTTAAATCTCTAGCAATTGCCATTCCCATAGCAGCAGAAAGAGATGTAGAACTGTGACCTGTTTCCCAAACATCATGCTCGCTTTCAATCCGTTTAGGGAAGCCGCATAATCCTTTATATTGCCGTAATGTATCAAACTCACTTGCTCTGCCCGTTAAAATTTTATGAACATAAGATTGATGTCCCACATCCCAGATAATCTTATCTGTGGGACTGTTAAAACATTTATGTAAGGCTATGGTTAATTCGACTACACCTAAATTCGGTCCAATATGGCCTCCAGTTACAGACAGCTTTTCAATCAAAAATGTGCGAATTTCTTGACTTAAAGCCTCTAATTCGATATTCGACATGCCTTTTAAAAAGGCTGGGTCTTTTATTGATAACAGATCCATGTTTGGATCACTCACTTTCATACTTTTATGCATTCTTCTTTTTGTCATTGTGTTATATTACACATTTAAATAATTAAGTTTTGATTAAAAAATAGCCGCTAACACGAGAGTGATAACGGCATTGACAACGTTTTCTACAATGAAAACAATTATAACACACTTATTTCAATGCCTCAAATACCGTTTTCTAATGGTCTCTTGAAGCAACTAATTCCGTTATTTCCATCAGAAGGGTCGTATTCAAGCCTGTCATACCCAGATATTGCTTTGATAGATTTATTTGTTGATTCAAGGCTGCAATTGCCCCTTCTAACGATAACAACTGCGGATACGTACTTTTATGATTGGAGGTATCACTACCAACAGGTTTCCCAATCAATTGCTGATTGCCCACCAAATCAAGAATATCATCTTGGATTTGAAAAGCGAGTCCTAGATGATGGGCGAAGGAGGAAAGATTTTTTAATTGTTCCTGATTTGCACCCGCCATTATTGCTCCTGCCAGTACGCTAAATCCAAGCAGCTTACCCGTTTTATGGATGTGTATATACTCAAGTTCTTCGAGAGTTAAGGATTTCCCTTCTCCTTCCATATCTGCAACTTGACCACCAACCATTCCTTCCGTTCCAGATGCCTTTGCCAACTCAATCACTAATTTTAGTTTTGTATCTGCTGAAGCGAATTCAGTTGGAATATTCCCGATTACCTCAAAGCTATATGTTAATAAAGCATCTCCTGCTAAAATCGCAATAGCATCACCAAAAACTTTATGATTTGTGGGTTTTCCTCTTCTAAGGTCATCATTATCCATGCTTGGCAAATCGTCGTGGATTAGGGAATATGTATGAACCATCTCAATGGCCGAAGCAGCAAGAAGCCCATTTTTGGGGTCTACCCCAAATGCTTCTAGAGTAGCGAATAATAAAAGGGGGCGAATTCGTTTACCTCCTGCTTCAAGTGAATAGATCATTGATTCCTTAATAATAGGAGGGGCGTCAAGCTTATTAACCAGAGTCCGAAGCTCCGAATCAAGCTGAAGTTTATATTCTCGTGCAAATACATCTAGTAACCCGGTTCCCAAGTCTTATTCCTCCTCATCAATCGTAAAACTATCCGTCCTACCGTCCTCCGTAATAATTTGTGTTAATTGTTCTTCGACACTTTTTAATTTATCATGGCAAAGTTTGGACAGCTCCATACCTTCTTTATAGAAGATGATCGCTTCTTCTAACGGTACATCTCCTTCTTCAAGCTTATCCACAATTCGTTCCAATTTAGTCATTGCCTCTTCAAAGGAAATTTTCTTTTCATTCGTCACGTTTTTCGCTCTCCTTACTATTCTCAACTCTACAGAAAAGACTGCCATCCGTTAATTGAATCTGAACTCGCTCATTCATTTTAACTTGATTAATGCTTTTAATCAGTCTGTTTTCTTCTGAATAAGCTAAACTATATCCACGTTCCATGATTTTCAAGGGGCTCAACGCACCTAAGGTCGAAAGGATCCTTTCAAATTCTGTTTGCTTTTTTGAAAGTACTTGCTGCATGGCACGTTTCATCTCTTTATTGGTTAGGTCTAAACGTTTTTGTGCTTCTCGTAATGCCTCGCTTGGATGATTCCTCTGCAAGCGTTTATAAAGAATTTCGTGCTGCCCTTTTTTTATTAAGGACAACCTGGATGTCCCGCGGACCAGCATTTCCGTTAGTTTATCAACCTGCTCAAGCTTTTGTTCATATAATCGATGGGGATAGCGAAAGGCATAGGATTTCTGAACACGAGCTAATCGTTCTTTCTCAAACTGGAATTTTCCCTTCATCGTTCGAAGAAGGCGAGTTTGCCGCTGTAAAACCCTGTCCAATAACTCATCTATATGTGGGACAGCAAGTTCTGCAGCACCAGTCGGGGTTGGAGCGCGTAAATCCGCTACAAAATCAGCAATGGTAAAGTCGGTTTCATGTCCGACGGCTGATATAATCGGGATGTCTGAAGAAAATATCGCTCGGGCAACGAGTTCCTCATTAAAAGCCCATAATTCCTCTATTGATCCCCCGCCGCGTCCAACGATTAGCACATCAATTTCATTCATGCTATTTGCTTTAGCAATAGCCTTAGCAATAGAGGGAGCCGCTTGATCCCCCTGTACAAGGGCAGGAAAAACAAGAATATTAGCGATGGGATACCGTCTTTTAATTGTCGTAATAACATCCCTTATCGCCGCTCCAGTGGGTGAGGTAATCACCCCAACGGTTCTAGGATACAAAGGAATCGCCTTTTTATTTTCTATTGCAAATAATCCTTCTAATTCTAGTCTTTGTTTAAGCTGTTCATAGGCTAAAAACAATTCTCCGATACCATCTGGCCGCATTTCTTTTATATATATTTGATATTGACCACTTGGTTCATAAACGGAAATTTCGCCTCTGACAATTACTTTCATGCCATTTTCTGGTGTGAATTTCATTGTCCTTGACTGACTCGAAAACATAACCGCAAGAATGCGGGCTTTTTCATCCTTTAAGGTAAAATACATATGACCGCTCGAATGCTGTTTGAAATTTGAAATTTCACCTCTAACATGAACATCCCGTAAATGTGGATCCGCATCAAATTTTCTTTTTATGTATTTGGTTAAAGCATTCACAGATAAATATCTTTGTTCCTGCATAGGTAACTCCTTTTTATTCGACCAATAGTCAAATGAACACTCTTCGATTAGCGAAAAACTGTCCTTATCTTATATATATTTATAAAAGATAAGGACAATTTCCTACTTAATTGCGGTCTAGGCTTTCCGCAGCTGATTTTAAGGTATTATACATAAGCATGGTAATGGTCATCGGTCCTACTCCCTTTGGAACAGGCGTGATATATCCAGCTTTTTCGCTTACCTCAGCAAAAGCTACATCTCCGCAAAGCTTTCCGGCTTCATTACGGTTAATTCCAACATCAATGACGACAGCACCGTCTTTTACATGCTCGGCTGTAATAAAATTCGGAATTCCAACAGCAGCAATAAGGATATCCGCTTGGTTTGTATGGAACTTTAGGTCATTAGTTTTAGAATGACAATAGGTTACAGTTGCATGTTGATTTAAAAATAATTGACCAACCGGCTTTCCGACAATATTACTTCTCCCAACCACGACAACATGCTTCCCTGCTATTGAGATACCTGTTTCTTCAAGTAACACCATAATTCCGTACGGCGTACATGGTAAGAAGGCATTCTGCCCTGTCATCATCCTGCCGATATTAATCGGATGAAACCCATCGACATCCTTATTAGGGGAGATCGATTCAATTACTTTTTTTTCGTCAATGTGTTTGGGGATTGGCAGCTGCACCAAAATGCCATGAATATGATCATCCTGATTTAATTCTTCAATTTTTGAGAGTAATTCCTCTTCGGAAACTCCCTCTGGCATTTCAATTAAAACAGAGTTCATCCCAAGTTCTTGGCAGGCTTTTTCTTTATTTGTTACATATGTCCGAGAAGCATGGTTATTTCCGACAAGAATAACTGCTAATCCAGGAGTTACCCCAAGTTTTTTTATTCTGCTAACCTCTTCTGCGATTTCCATTCTTTTTTTTGCCGCAATTTCTTTTCCATCAATAATAGTAGCCGTCATTTTCTCTTCTCCTTTGTTTTAAGAGCATCCAATCAATTAATCGTTAAGAAGTTTTTGTTTCACCTTTGATAGAACACCATTAATAAACTTACTTGATTGGTCATCTCCGTATATTTTTGCTATTTCGATGGCTTCATCTAAAATAACATTTTCCGGAACTTCATTTCGGAAAAACCTCATTTCGTATGTAGCTATTCTTAATAAATTTCGATCGACCGTTGCCAATCGTTCTATGGACCATTTTTCAAGATTTTCACTGATTAAATTGTCAATTAAGGTTTTTTGTTCGACTACCCCTAGAACAAGTTTAGATAGGTACTCGTCACCCGCCTCTCCTTCCAATACATGCTCAATCGCTGCTGATGGCTCAGTGTTGCTTATATCGATTTGAAAAAGTGCCTGTAATGCCTTTTCCCTTGCTGTTCTTCTTTTCATTATACAATTAACTCCTTTAGAGATATTAATTAATTTTTGTCTATTTTTCATACATAAATAGTAAATAAGTATTCGAATAGGTTGCACATAAACGATAATAGCATAACTAAAAATGATTCGCACTCTAAGGTTGTTATTTTTCCAATATGTAAGCACTTTTATTTAGGACTTAATTGCAAATAAAGAAAAACCAAAGGAATTTTCTCCTTTGGTTTCCAAGTTTTAGATCTCTGTGTCAATGCTCTCTGGTTCATTCTTATGGTTTTCAAAGTGTATCCCAACCACATGAATATTTACTTCTTCAGCATCTAAGGCAGTCATATTCAACAATGCTTGACGAATATTATCCTGCACTTTTCCTGCAACGGAAGGAATGGATACTCCAAACTTCATCATACAATAGACATCTACTTTTATTCCTGACTCTGTTAATTCGACTTTTACGCCCTTACCATGGTTTTTCTTCCCTAAACGCTCAACCACACCTGTTGCAAAATTACCACGCATCGAGGCTACACCTTCCACCTCAGAAGCAGCAATGCCTGCAATAACCTCAATCACTTCAGGAGCAATTTCAATTTTCCCATGTCCGTTATTGCCTTGTTCCATTTCCAAGACACTAAACTCACTCATTAATAACACCTCCAGATATTAAATAGACTTCATCACATCATGCAATTCCAAGAATTTGGTATTAAATCCGCCTTCGACGAACTTTTCATGATCTAGCAGTTTTAAATGGAACGGAATCGTTGTATGGATACCTTCAACAACGAATTCACTCAATGCACGTTTCATTCTTGAAATGGCCTCTTCCCTGCTGTTCCCATATGCGATAACCTTCGCAATCATAGAATCGTAATAAGGCGGAATCGTATACCCTGGATAAGCTGCTGAATCAATACGTATGCCAAACCCGCCTGGTGGAAGGTACATGTTGATTTTCCCTGCAGATGGAAGAAAATTCTTTTCTGGGTTTTCGGCATTAATCCGACATTCGATTGCCCATCCTGTAAAAGTGACATCCTGTTGTTTTAACTTTAACTTTTCTCCAGAAGCCACTCGGATTTGTTCTTTAATTAAATCGATTCCAGTGACCATTTCTGTAACAGGATGCTCCACCTGAATTCTGGTGTTCATTTCCATAAAATAAAACTTTCGATTGCGGTAGTCATATATAAATTCTACCGTTCCCGCTCCTGAATAATCAACTGCTTTTGCAGCTTTTACGGCTGCATTACCCATTTCTTCTCGGATTTCCCCATCTAATGCTGGTGATGGTGATTCTTCAAGAAGCTTTTGCAACCTTCGCTGGATTGTGCAATCTCTTTCTCCTAAGTGAATTGTGTTACCAAAGGAGTCAGCAAGGACCTGAATTTCAACATGACGGAAATCCTCAATATATTTTTCAATGTAAACACCAGGATTTCCAAAGGCTGTCATGGCTTCCTGCTGTGTAATATTGATGCCTTTAATTAATTCCTGCTCGTTCTTGGCAACACGAATCCCTTTGCCACCTCCACCAGCTGTTGCTTTTATGATAACTGGGTATTGGATTTTTTTTACAAGTTCAAGTGCCTCATCGATATTATTTATAATCCCAGTTGAACCTGGGACAATTGGGACCCCGGCTTCACGCATAGTCTCCCTTGCGATATCCTTAGTACCCATTCTTGTAATGGCCTCTGGGCTTGGACCCACAAATGTTATATTGCATTCGCGGCAAAGCTCTGCGAAATCTGCGTTTTCGGCTAAAAAGCCATACCCTGGGTGAATGGCATCACAAGCTGTAAGCTTAGCCACACTAATTAGATTTGTTACATTTAAATAACTGTCTTTTGATGAAGTAGGGCCAATGCAATAGGCCTCATCTGCGAGCTGTACATGTAATGCTTCACGATCCGCTTCCGAGTAAACGGCAACAGATTCAATTCCCATTTCCCTGCACGCTCGAATAATTCTAACTGCAATTTCTCCTCTGTTTGCAATTAACAGTTTTTTAATCATCCTGTTATCGCTCCTTATTCAGGCTTTACTAAAAATAAAGGCTGTCCGTATTCTACTAATTGTCCATTTTTAGCAAGTATTTCAACAATTTCGCCGTTAATTTCAGCTTCAATTTCATTAAATAATTTCATAGCTTCCACAATACATACAATCGAATCTGTTGTTACATTAGAACCCAGTTTAACATATGCGTCAGTGTCTGGAGTTGGTGAAGCATAAAAAGTCCCTACCATTGGAGAAACAATTTTATGAAGATTGGATGTATCAGCTTGCTTTACAGTCTCCTCTTTTTGAACTTCCTGGTTTACTTCCTGAACAGGAACGGAAGGTGTTGCTGTAGATAAGACTGGTTGTGCTGGCGATATAAATTGAGTTTCTTGTGGAGCCGGACTTACTTGTGAAACATATGTAACTGCACCATTTTTTTTCATTTTAATTTTTGAACCTTCATTTTCATATACAAATTCATCAATACTTGATTGGTCCACTAATTTAATCAATTCGCGAATTTCTTGTACTTTTAACATTGAGTTACACCCCTCGTACTACAAAATTATGACTAACTACTATAACTATACGATAATACCTAGTGAAAGTTCAATGATGGAAATTATCTCCATTAAAATTTCCCTCTCACATACTTCCTCTCTTATCATAATATTTTTATTAACAAAAGGGAACTTTTACAGTTGGCTGTCATTCAACATATTATTTTAACCTATTTCATGGTATTAAAACAAAAAAGGAAAGTCGTTGACTTTCCTTCAGGCTGTCGAGAATCTTTCGACAGCCTCTTATTTTCTACAATAATTATAACAATTCACCGCGTTAATTCATTAACATATTATTAATATATAGGCTTTGCAACATGTCTGTTGATTTGCGCTCCAGGCACTTCGCTTTCCGCGGGCGTGCCGGGGAGCCTCCTCGGCGCTGAAGCGCCTGCGGGGTCTCCCCTGCCCCGTACTCCCGCAGGAGTCTGCGTGCCTTCCGCGCAAATCAATAGAGCTATAAAATCAATAATGCACTGCTCTTAACACAACCAAACAATAAAAATTAAGTGGTGAAATCTATGTTTAAACCAAGAGTATCTACCCAAAGTGAATATGAAATTGTTTCTATTGATGAATTGGTTCCTGACAATCACCTTCTTCGTTTAATCGATAAATATATTGATCTTTCATTCCTTCTTGAAAAGGTACGTCCTTATTATAGTGATGATAACGGACGCCCTTCCGATCCCACTATTCTCTTTAAAATGATGTTTATTGGATATATTTATGGCATCCGAACCGAGCGACAATTACAAAGAGAAATTGAAATGAATGTTGCCTACCGCTGGTTTTTAGGCCTGAAATTTAAGGATCCTGTTCCACACCACTCAACGATTAGTTGGAATCGCCAACATCGTTTTAAAGGTACCGATATCTTTCAGGAAATATTTGATGAGATTGTTCTCCAGGCAATGAATCACAAGATGGTAGGTGGTCGTGTCTTATTTTCGGATTCTACTCATTTAAAGGCTAACGCTAATAAACATAAATTCACAAAACAAGAAATTGAAGTATAGACTCGTGAATATTTTGATGAATTGAATAAAGCCGCAGAAGAGGACAGATTAGCTCACAGAAAAAAGCCGTTAAAGGAAAGGGAAGAAGTGAAGGAAACTAAAGAAATTCGGGTTAGTACCACTGATTCTGAATGTGGATTTATGTCTCGTGAAAACAAGCAGGAAATGTTTTGTTATCTCGATCACCGGACTACTGATATGAAATTTAACATTATTACCGATGTATATGTTACTCCTGGAAATGTTCATGATTCTGTTCCTTACCTAAGCCGGTTGGACTGTCAGGTCCAACGATTTGGATTTAAGGTAGAAGCTGTGGCACTTGATTCCGGTTATCTCACGAACCCGATTTGTAAGGGATTATCTGACCGAAATATCTTTGGAGTAATTGCCCATAGAAGATTTCATCCTACTACTGGTTTATTCCCAAAATGGAAATTTACATATGAAAAAGAACGAGATCTATACGTTTGTCCTAATAATCAAGAATTACCCTACGGTACAACAAACCGTGAGGGTTATAAAGGATATAAATCTGATTCGAAGAAATGTGAAAACTGCCCACTTCTTTCCCAATGTACACGCTCCAAAAATAAGGTAAAAGTAGTGACACGTCATGTTTGGGAAGAGCACAAGGAAAAGGTAAGGGAAAATCGCTTATCTAAATCTGGAAAAATGCTTTATAAATTTAGAAAGGAAAAAATTGAGCGAAGCTTCGCAGACACAAAAGAGCTGCACGGGCTTCTCTATTGCCGGTTACGGGGATTGAAGAAAGCAAGCGAACAGGCTCTCCTTACAGCAGCCTGCCAAAATATGAAAAAGATTGCAACACAATTAGCAAGGCTAGAAAAAGTGTGTTGCAATTCTTTAGGTTGATTACCTCCCTGTTGATTTCCGCGGAAGGCACGCAGACTCCTGCGGGAGTACGGGGCAGGGGAGACCCCGCAGGAGCATAGCGACGAGGAGGCTCCCCGGCACGCCCGCGGAAAGCGAAGTGCCTAGAGCGGAAATCAACAGGCCCATTAGCAGGTACAATGAATAATTAAATGCTGAGAATAAAAAATTGCCGAGAAAAATACCCTTTCTCGACAATCTGAAGGAAAGTCGTTGACTTTCCTTTTTTGTTACATTTATTTCGTTGGTTGGAATTCTACTGCCACATAATTGGTTTCTCCAATTTCTTTTTTCACCTGTAAGATGATTTTATTGGCCTCAGTTGCTGAAGGTTTCATCTTAGATTTAACTGTGACTCTTACTTTTTCACCATCAGCTCTTACTAATGCATCTTCATAGCCCATTGTTTTAATTAACGTTTCAAGAATTTCTTCTTTTTTGGCCGTTTGATTCAATTTGTCCATTTGATCTTTTACTTTACTTCGCTCAACCGCAGGAATATCTGTGGAGGCCAGCTCGGTCGTTAAATCCTCTCGCTGTTCGCTCCTTAGGTCATCGAGCTTCATACGTAATTCTTCAAACGCTTCATCACCCGCAACAGTTGATACAATTGTTTTATCATCCTTAGCTTCCGTCTTTGTTTTACCCTGATTTTGATCTTTCGCTTTTTGCGAAACAGCAGCTAGATCATTACTCTTCTGTTCCGGAGAGGTAATGTAATAAACAGATAATACAACTACTAAACTTAACATCGTTAATAACCAAACTGTTTGTTTTTTCAATAGCATAGGAAAACACCCCTTTTATTTTTTAGGCATGACAGCAACTCGGTGACTTGGTACATCTAAAGCGCGTGTAACTGCCTCTACAATCCACTTTTTCACTTGTATATTCTCTGCGCCTTTCGCAACCACTAAGACACCGCGAATTTCAGGTTTTTTCGTTTCTACTACAATCGGAACCTCTTTTTCACCCTCACGGATAATCACTAGTTGTTCATCAATTGAGGCTTCCTCAACTTTCCGTTCCCCACCTTCTCGATCTGTTTCTTCAGTCGTTTGTGATTTGGAAACCCTATTTTTTTCAAGCACTTTCTTATCAGTGGAATCAATATTGACAACAACTGTAACATTGTTAACCCCTAGCATTTCCTGAAGGGCTTTCTTAAGCTGATTTTCATATTTTTCTTCATATTTATCCAATGCCTTATTGCTTGAGCCCTTATTTAGACCAAATGCCGGTACATCTTCGGAATCTACTTTTTCACTCGTCGCAACAGGTGTATCAGCTGAGTTCGAATCTGTTTTAAATACAATATTGCCAACAAGCATAAAGGCTGCACCGATACATAGAACAACAAGCATATACTGGTATTTCCCTGGTTTCTTGTCAGATTTACCTTCTATTTTGAGCACCTTTTTAAGCCATGAAAATGGTCCTTGGTTGTTATTCATTTTGGTTATTAATCCCCCCTTCAATCGAAACTTCAACTGTTTTTTCGGTCACATTCCATTTTTGCGAAAGAAAAGCGGCAATTTTTTCAGCTTCTTCTGTTGAGCTTTTAGATGGAAGAGGTGTTTCTGTGTTAATTTCGACTTGTTTGATCGCTTCGACTGTCTTCACTTCATTTTCTGGTTGCTTCAGAAGAACCATAACCTTTTGGAGGTTGTCTGGGAATGCTTGGTCGCTTTCTTCATTTGTAGCAAGATCAATTTTTGCTATCTCCAATCCGTATTGTTCCATCAACTCCTCTTTCACGTCCTTTTTCAGTTGGACAGCCATTTCTTCTAAAATATATGCATGTTGTTGGGCTTGTATTTCTTTTTTCTTTAAATCTATTGAATTTTTCATATTTTTTTCTCCAGGAGCTTGATATGAAGGGATCGAACCCATTGCTGATTCAAAATCCTTGGAAATCAATTTAAAGATTGGGGTAAGAATAATGGCAATTAAAAGGAGTCCTGTAACCATTTTTGTGTACTTTTGCATACTTGAATTGGGGAGGAGCATATCAATTACCGTGGCTAACAAGATAAAGAGAATAATATTCGTTACCCACTCTATTAAAAATTCCATATGAATCCCCCCTATCTCATCATCATCGTCAGATTTCCTGCCGCAACTATAACTGTTATACATAAAAAGAACATCAGTGAAACGATTCCTAAAGCAGCAAAGACATAAATGACACTCTTACTAATAATATCCAAGCAGGTAATGATTGGCCCTCCGCCTAATGGCTGCAAGATAGCGGCAGCGAATTTATAGATAAAGGCAATCATTAAGATTTTAATGGCTGGGAAGGCTACAATGATAAGTAGGATACCAACACCAGCAATGCCTACTGTATTTTTTAATAGGACAGATGCACTAACCACCGTATCTGTAGCATCTGTAAACATCCGGCCGATTACAGGTATAAAGTTCCCCGTTACAAATTTCGCTGTCCTGATCGTAACACCATCTGTTACAGCTGCTGATGCTCCCTGTACTGAAATAACACCTAGAAACACAGTCAAGAAGATTCCCATTAACCCAATGCTCCAGTTTCTTAGCAGGGCAGCTAATTGTGACACTTTATACTGTTCTGACATCGTGCTTACAATACTCAACAAGGTGGCTAGAAACAGGAGAGGCAGGATAATATACTGCATGAATAAACCGCTTATATTCATTAAAAACAAGATCACCGGATGAAAGAAAGCTGCTGATATAAGACCGCCAGAGGCTGCAATTAATGCGAGTAACAGTGGAACAAGTGCTAGCACAAAGGAGATCATCGATCCGATTGCTTCATTTGTATAACTGATGGCGATATGGAAACTATTCAGGGCAATTATGACTAAGACCATATAAACGATTGAATATGCGACCTTGCTAATCGCGCTTTTCTCGAAGGCATTCTGCATCGATTGAAGGAACATACTAAAGATGGTTAGCATGATCAATGACCCCAGCAATTTTCCATTAGAAACAAACTCTTGAAAGGCAAACTTTACTATTCCCAACCCCCATTGTTTAAATGAGAATTTCTTCTCGCCGCTAACAAAGTCATACAAGCTTCCCTTCTGGCTTTCGGGAAGAAATCCCCCGTATTTATAGGTAATATCCTCCCAAAATTGTTTGAGTTCTGTAATATCAAGGGATTTAAGCTGGGCATCAACTAACTCCTGCGGAGAAAGAGGGTTTGGGTCTTTAGTCTCTTCGGCAGCTTGTACACCTGTAAAGGATAAAAAAAAGAATACAAGAACTATAATAGGAATAAACTGCAATCGCTGCTTCAATTCTATCTACACCTCTTTTTCAGGTTTGTCATCAACTAGGAATAAGTTTGATTATCGTTTCAATCAAAACAGTTAGAATTGGGATCGCCATAGCAAGGATAATAATTTTTCCAGCTAATTCAATTTTAGAAGAGAGTGCTCCCTGACCAGCATCCTTTGTAATCTGGGCGGCAAATTCAGCAATATAAGCAATTCCAATGATTTTTAAAATCGTTTCGATATAAACCATATTCACTTTTGCATTCACTGCCAGTTTCTCAAGCATATGAATGATTTCATAAATTTTATCCACCAAAAAAAGAAAAATAACACAACCTACAAAGACAACTAAGAGGAATGCAAAATTTGGCTTTTGTTCTTTCACAATTAAAGCTAGAAAGGTTGCTACAAGAGCTATGCCAACTATTTTTATGATTTCAATCTTAGGGCCCCCCCTTCTATTGATATAAAAATACAGATTTAATTTTTTGGAAGAGATCATCCACAATGGATGCTACCTGAAATAATATATAGATAAACCCAAACAACGTTACCCACTGTGCGTATTCTTTTTTCCCCACCTGGTCAAGAACGGTATGCAAAAAGGCAACAACTATTCCCACACCAGCAATTTTAAAAATAATATCCACTTCTAACCCCATTGCATTTCCCCCTAAAATAATAAAATAATCAGTAATAATCCTGATAAGAATCCGAGACTCTTGATCATTTTTTCGTATGTTGCTTGGGCTTGAATTGCATCCGCCTCTTCTCTTTCAAGATGTGTTAGTGTCAGCATGATATGTTTTTGCTGGGACATACGATCATGTCGACCCAGGGTTTCCCCAAATTGCTTCATAATTTCAAATTCTCCCTGCTTTAATGCTGTAGAATTCCATATTTCTCTTAAACTTGTTTCCCAAGCGTCTCTTACCGTTGTTTCGGTGTCTGTTAATTTCTTGGAAAAGGACTCAAAAAAGGTTGAAAGCGGCTTTGTAAGCTGTTCTGCTAACCTTCTGGCTGCTTCATGTAATGGCGTATGGCCGTACATTATTTCTGCTTCAAGTGATTGAAGTGCAGTCCTTAATGCCCTAAGCTGCCTTGGTCGTTCACTAAAACGTCTGGAAATCTCAAATCCGATCCATGTTGTTGCGACAATTATGAAAACAGCACCTATAAGCTTAATCATTTATGTCACTCTCACTTTTTGATTCATTTCTTTACCATTTCCATCTAAAATATGAGTAATAGTTCCCGGCCCTGATGCCCTGCTAAGGACAACAAAACGTTGAAAAATTTTTTGATCAAGAATCGTCCGTAAAGATGGTCTATTTCTAACTTCTTCAATGCTCGTCCCATGAGTGGTCATCATTAACTTTATTCCCGCATGAACAGCCTCTTGGATGGCTTCAGCATCTTCTTTCCGGCCTATTTCATCAACAACCAGAATATCTGGACTCATCGAGCGAATCATCATCATCATTCCTTCAGCTTTCGGACAGGCATCTAGCACATCCAAACGGTCACCAAAGGTCAATTGCGGTATCCCATTAACACACCCAGCAATTTCACTTCGTTCATCTACAATCCCTACCTTATTTGCCTGTATGCCCCTTGCTAAGTAACCTGAGGATGCAATTCTTGCAATATCACGCAGTAATGTTGTTTTTCCAGTTTGGGGCGGACCAATCACCATCGTATGCATCCAATTTCCCTGATAGATATATGGGATAATTGGTTCAGCTATCCCTACCTTTTCCCTAGCTATCCGAATATTAAAAGAGGAAATGTCCCTGATCGCCTTGACCTTTCCACCCTCGAGGATCACCTTACCAGCCAGCCCAATCCGATGTCCCCCGGAAACAGTTATAAATCCTTGCTTAAGTTCCTCTTCGAGGGTATAGATGGAGAAATGACTTATTTTATTCATTAGGTGAAACGCATCATCAGGCTGGACAATATACGGTAAAAACCTGGGTGCGCCTTTCATCGTCATTTCAATCGGTCGGTTAATTCGTATGCGGATTTCTTCCAGTTCTTCTTTTTGGTTAGGAGGGATTTTGCTGATTAGGTCGGCTATATTTTTTGGTAAAAAGTTTAGGATCGTTTCCACGTGTGCAACCTCCTCGTATTTGCCTTTCTCATTATTTAAAATGTATGCCTGCTTGGTCACATTATGACTTTCAAAACTGTCATTTCTTTTCTATTTTCTGAGATGAATGCTAGAACAAAAATAAGATAAGTAGAAAGGGATAAATTTTAATATCGGAACATTTTTGGAGGTCAGTCGTATTTTAAAGAAAGAATAAACATAAGGGGGAGAGGGAAGTGTATAATTACCATCCGTTAAATCGAAATGGATTACCTCCCAAGGACTATTTAATTAAAGTGTCTGGTGAAGGAGAAATGGCAATCCAACCTGACTCCGCTTCGGTAAACCTAGGAATTATAACGGAAAGCAAGCAAGTAATAACCGCCCAGCAGCAGAATTCTCTTGAAGTAACAAAGGTAATCGACTCTCTTATTTCACTGGGAATTACCCAAAATAATATACAAACCTTCGATTATCGAATTGATTCAGATTACGATTATGACCAAGGGAAACAAATATTTCGTGGTTATAAAATAACCCATATCCTGCAGGTAAAAATAGAGGACTTATCAATCGTTGGCAAGGTCGTGGATACCGCTGTTCAAAACGGTGTGAACTATGTTTCTAACGTCCAATTTACAGTGAAAGACAAAGAGTCTTTTTATAAACAGGTCTTAGTTATGGCAGTAAATAATGCAATTGAAAGGGCTAAAACCATTGCAGGGACCTTAAATGTATCGTTAATCCCCACACCGAGGTTAATTATCGAAGGAGGCAGAACGGTCCAGCCTGTTATTAACCAGCCTGGAGCTTTCGTGAAAGGAGCTGCCTCCACACAAATTGAACCAGGACAAATAACAGTCAAGGCTGATGTGATCGCAGAATTTCACTTTAAACCGTTTTAGAAAAAGGCTGTGTAAGGGACATTGTAGATTTTATAGCCTACGTTGATTGGAGCGGAAGGCGCGAAGACTCCTGCGGGAGGACGAGGCTCCCCGGACCGCTCGCGAAAAGCGAAGCGCCTGGAGCGGAAATCAACTTGGCTAGTTAACAAAGCCAAGAAAAAAAGATTGAACCTTATAATCAGGTTCAATCCTTTTTTGTGAGTTTATTTATCATATTTCTTCGCCCAATTATATAACTGCATTTCTGTAACTGGACCGTTAAAATGTTCTCTAATAATTCCTTGTTTATCAATCACAAAGGTTTCAGGCTGCCCTGTCACATTATACATTTTAGAAACCTTTGCATTATAATCAAATAAATAGTTCATTCCAGCTTTATTTTTCTCTGTTACTTTATTAATCTTATCCATTGTCTCGCCGCGATTAATCATAAGAAAATGATATTGATCACCATATTCTTTTTGGAAGGATTCTAGCTCTGGTAACTCCTCTTTACATGGAGCACACCAACTGGCAAAATAGTTCAGAATAACCACTTCCCCCTTAAAATCGGAGAGCTTGGTTGTACTTCCATCCAAATTTGGCAACGAAAAATTATATGCCTGATCACCAACATCTGTATGTTCACCTTTTGTAACTAAACTATAACCAAAGAAACCAAACATACCAACAATAAGAATCAATACGAGTAATTTGATGACCCGCTTGTTCATCGTATTTCCTCCTGACACCAGTAAGGTTCTATGCAAAAGGCCTGTTAATGCTTCACAGGCCTAATTATTACTACTAGTTATTTTTCTAGTTGTTTTAAGAATTCAATTTCCTTCTTAAGCTTTGAGTGTCTTTTACCGAGTATTAACATATATCCAAAAATAACAACCCATGCAACAGAATAGGCACCATACATAAATTCAAAACCCATGATAAATTCCTCCTATTTTTCCAATTCTTCTCTTAATTTTTCTTTATACCGCTCTACTTTAAGTTTCATATTTTCAAAAGAAACACCTTTATGAAGAAGGTATGAATATAGAATGGTAAATGCTGCAAGTGAAACAAACAACGCCACTAGCATAGAACTCTCAATACCTCCACCTTTTTGGGAAGGTCCCTCACCAAACACGATTGGGTGAAACTTTGTTTGCCACCAGCGAATCGCGAAAAATACGATTGGAACATCAGCAAACCCGATGATTCCAAATACAGCAGCAAGTCTGGCTTTTTTATCCCATACTCCATCCATTTGACGAATCATAATGTAGGCTATATAGATAAAGAAAAGAATTAACGTTGTAATTAACCGCGGCTCCCAAACCCACCAAGTATTCCATGATGATTTTGCCCAAATTGGACCAGTTGTTAAGACAATGATTGTAAAGACCACACCAATTTCTGCAGAAATATAAGCATAGGTGTCAAATATTCTTTTCCGCTTGACTAAGAATAAAATACTGAATACAAATGTCACAAAAAATGCCATGAACGCCAGCCATGCTGAGCTAACATGAAAATAAAAGATTTTTTGGGCTGCTCCCATTGTTACTTCTTCAGCAGAAAAGATAAAGATAAAATAAAGGGCGACAAACATGGAAATAACTGTAGAACCAAACAAAATCTTTGATAGATCTGGGCTCTTCTTAGCAGTTAATTGAGATCCAGTAAGTACCGCTTTCTCTCGTTCGAGATTCATACTCATCACTTAAACCTCCAGCACATAATCAATTAATAAGAAACAAACAACAAAGAAGATAACATCGTACGCAGTGACCAACTGAATCCAAGCGACTGCACTTGAAAATTTCTCCATATTCGTTAAGATGATTCGAGTGGCTTGAACAACACCGATTAGGATTGGCGTTGTAATTGGAAACAGCAATAGTGGAAGCAGCATCTCACTGCTTTTGGAATTGGCTGCCAATGCCGCCAAGAATGTTCCAATAGCGATAAATCCAAAACTGCCTAAGAATACAACTAAGATAAAATAAGGAATGCTCCCAAAAAATTTAAAATCAAATAACAAAAATAAAAACGGGATGGAAACCAGTTCTACGATCAGCATCATCGCAAAATTGGCTAAGAACTTTCCTAAATAAATGCTCGCTGCCTCCATTGGTGCAACCAATAATCCTTGCATCGTATCATTTCTCTGCTCGGATATAAATGATCTGTTAAGACCTAAAATTCCAGCAAAGACGATAATGACCCAAATGACTCCTGGTATAACTGCTTTTGTTGTATTATTGGCAGGGTCAAAGGCGAAGCTGAAAACAACAATCACCAGACCAGCGAAAATAATTTGGGTCACCATAATTTGTTTTGTTTTTAATTCGGAATATAAATCCTTTTTTGCTAGTAAGAGGGCGGTTCGAAAAAGGTTCATGATACTCCCTCCACTAATTGCTCATATTTTTCTGAAACAAAACCTAAGTTTTGATTTTCAATCCTAAAATCATCGACGATCTTGCCATTTTTCACAATGATAATTCTGTCACAGATTTCAGCTGCTTGTTTGAAATCATGTGTAACCATTAAAGTAGTCGTGCCTTTTGCTTTCATGGAAAGAATAACGTTATTAAGAATGGTAATCGCTCCTTGGTCTAATCCTGTGTGTGGTTCGTCCAAAAGGAGAATTTCCGGTTCATGAACAATCGCTCGTGCAATTGCAATCCGTTGAATCATTCCACGGGAGAAATTCTTTACCGGTTCATTTAAAAAGAATGACAATCCTACTTCTTTGACAAGCGCAATCGCTCGTTGTTCAACATTTTTAACACCATAGATATTCCCAAAGAACACAATATTTTCTAATGGAGTGTAATGGTCATAAAGCAAACTGGAATGGGGTAAATAACCCATTATTTTTTTTATTTCAATATGATTTTTTTTCAAATCCATATTATTAACCAATATAGACCCAGATGTAGGTTTTATTAAGGTTGCTAGTACTTTTAGAAGCGTACTTTTTCCGGCACCATTTGGTCCAAGGATGGCAACCGTTTCTCCTTTTTTGATTGAGAGGTCTACACCACGAAGGATGAGCTTATTATCCGCTTGCTTTGTTAGCTTTTTTATTTCTATCATTTGCAGTCTCTCCCATCCCAGCTACTACTCTACAAAATTACGTAAGTTTAATTTTACTTGGACAAGATGCTGTTTATAAGCTTCTAGCTTTGCATGATATTCATCCTCTGAAAGCTTTCCATCTCCGAAGGATTCTTCCAATTCAATGATCTTATCCATTATGGCTTTTTGCTTTGCCATTAAAAGTTTAAATGCCTTCTCTTCTTTATCTGCTCCAAGTCTTTCCTCTTCCAGCTTTGCTTTCCTTCTGAAATAGATATAATAGGAGATTCCCGCAATGACAATAGCTCCTATAATAATTAAAAAGACGTGTGGATCAAAGCGGTGTAGCGGGGACTGTGCCCATATTCTTAGATGACCTGGATTATGGAAAGCAGGCGCCGTGTGTGTAACCGAACTATTACTTTTATTAGTTGTTTCCGACTTTTTTGTCTCATTCGCTGCAGGCTGTACATCTGGCTTATAAACAAGTGTAAACGATTGGTTAGCTTTAATCCCTTCGATACTGTATCCAAAATAATTTTCGTCATCGAATTTGAAACTGCCTTGACTAGTTGCAACAGCCCCCTTAACTTCAATACTCCCTCTTCCTTCTGGAACGAGAATTTGCATCATTTGTACGTTGTAGTAAGCTTTTAAATTAATTTCTTTTCCCTTTGCAATCCGATAACTGTAAGGCAACACCATCGTTTGATTTCCTGGAATTGCCGTGGTTGTAATGAATCCTTTGTCAACCTCTTTAAAGGCAATTTTATTATCTAAAAAATTGAGATCATCTGCGCCTTCGGGAAGGGTTACATTTAAGACCGCTTCACTTTTACCGTCACCTTTATATTCTTCACCTGAGGTATTAGTATAATTAACCATATTCATCATATTCGTTGAGCCATCTTCTGCAGGGCTGACAACGATATAATGCATATCAATCGAAACCTTTGAATCAGAAGCTGCTAATCCATGAAATGGAATGAATAGCATCAGTCCGAGGAAGAAAACCGTGATTTTTTTGATCACTTTCCTTCCCCCTTTTTATTCTTATAAGTTTTCATTTGAGCTTCAATTTCTTTTTCAACTTCATCCATTAAATCTTTATCAATGTTTGTATCCATCAATTGTTCTTCTTCCTTCATAAGGCTGGCAACTTCTGTTTCGTATTGCTTCTTTAAAACTTTATAATCAGCGTGTGAGATTTTATCCATCTTGTACTCAAATTCTATTTCATTAAGTGTTGTTAATAGTGCTTCTTTCGAGGCGCCGATATCCTGACCCGTTGAACTAACATGTAAATAAGCATCCCACTTAAATAACGGTGATAATATTAGAAACAGACAGGCTAGCGCAAATATGGTGGTAAAAATCATCGAGATGACTGTGATATCTTGCATTTTGTTCACATCCTAAAGATACTTTTTGCGTTCTTCATCAATCATGGAAGATAGTATTTCTCCTTCTACTTCATCCTCGGTGTTCTGGTACTCAGCAACAGGTTCATCTGTGCCTTTTTTCTTAACCCATTTACGAATAACGAAATACAATGATATTCCCGCTGCGGCCAATACTACAAACGGTAGAACCCAAGCTGTTAAACTAAAACCGCTTTTTTCAGGTGAAGTCAATATTTCTTCACCATAGATATTGACATAATAGGCACGAATTTTATCCTTATCCCACCCCTTGTTCATCATGTCAACCAGGTCTGCTTTAAATTCTGTGGTAAGATTGCACGTATTCGGATCACATTCATAATGATCCTGGCCACAGCCACATGTGCAGGCGAATTGCTGAGCAACCGCTTTGAATTCAGCTGATTTATAGTCAATCTGTTTTGCTGCTTCAACGCGTAGGAATGATCCTTGAAAAATGAACGCTATTATGAGAAGGCCAATATAAATTTTGTTTTTCATATTAAGACACCTCTCTGCGTACTCCCATGTATCTCGGAGTGACATTCCCATATTTTTCGTTCCAAACGGCGAACAGGGCGCAAATAACAATCATGAATGAACCAATCCATAACCAGTTCATCATTGGATTAATCTTTACAACAAATGTAGCTTTTCCATCATCTTCCCATGCACTTAACACGATGTATAAGTCTTCCTTAAGCGAGGATATGATCGCCACTTCTGAAGAAGGCTGTTCCCAGTTACCGTAAAATACCTTTTCTGGCTGGTAAGTGCCTAGCTTTTTACCATTTCTAAAAACGGTTACATCGGCATAGACGATATCATTAATGCCTTCTTTCTTCTGATCAAGTCGGTCGTAGTTGATACGATAATCCTTTAATTCAATTGACTGCCCTAAATCGACTGTTTTCATTGTTTGTAAATCATAATTCTGTGAGCCAATAATCCCCATCGTGATGAAGGCAATACCAAGGTGAACGATGTATCCACCATACCTGCGGCGATTTCGAATCATCAAGCGGTACAGCGCCACTAGTGGTGTTTCTTTAGTCATTTTTCTTCTAGCTTTTACACCTCTATAAAACTCTAAGAAGTGGGTGATTAATAATAGAATGATTACTCCATAACCAATGACTGCCCATGCTTTTTGAATTCCTAACACTACCATCAAAATCATGCCAAGAACAGCGAGGATAGCTGGAATCATGAAGTTTTTCTTAAGATTTTTCACGGTAGATTTTTGCCAAGCAAGCATTGGACAAACTGCCATGACAAACATCATTGATAATAGAATTGGTGCTTCAACTTTATTAAAAAATGGTAGACCAACCGTTACTTTTGTACCACGTACTGCTTCCGATACTAATGGGAAAATCGTCCCCCAAAATACGGCAAAGGCTGCTCCGACAAGTAATAAATTATTTACTAAGAAGCTGCTCTCTTTAGAAACAAAGGAATTAAATTCCCCTTCACTGCGTTTCAGCAGGTTGTAACGGCTCATTAACACATATAGTGCTCCGATGACTGCCACACCCATGAAGATTAAGAAGTATAATCCCAGGTTTGAATTTGCAAAGGCATGGACGGATGTCAGTACGCCGCTTCGCACTAAGAATGTACCAAATAGGGTAAGTGCATAGGAGACAATGATTAAGCTGATATTCCAAATTTTTAACATGTTTTTCCGTTCTTGAATCATAACGGAATGTATGAAGGCAGTTGCTGTTAACCATGGCATAAAGGATGCATTTTCAACTGGATCCCATGCCCAGTAACCGCCCCAGCCAAGTTCAACATATGCCCATTGACCACCAAAGATATTTCCAAGACTTAAAAATAACCAGGCAATAATTGTCCAACGTCTAGTCATTTTAATCCAGAAATCATCGACATTTTTCAAAATCAATGCCGCCATCGCAAAAGCAAATGGAATGGCAAGGCCTACATAACCAAGGTAAAGTGTGACAGGATGAATGATCATTCCTGGATTTTGAAGCATTGGATTTAATCCTTTTCCTTCTATTGGAATCTCATTTAATAGAAGGAAAGGTTTTGCAACAAAACCTAAAATAAAAAAGAAGAAAACTGCATTTGCAAGTAAGATGGCCGATATGTATGGAATCATCGGGTTTCCTTTTAACTTCCGTGAGAAAGCAATCATACAAGTATAAAGAGTCAAGAAGAATGTCCACAATAACAACGAGCCTGCATTACCCGCCCATAGTGCGGTAAGTTTATAGATAATAGGTAGTTCACTGCTTGTGTAATCATGAACATATTCGTATTGAAATTGAGAGGTTGCTAATAGGTAGAACAATGAAAGCATTGCAAGTGATGAACATACTAATAATGCAATCAATCCACCTTTACCACTGTTAATAAACTTTTGATTTTTCGTGCTAATCCCCAACGTGATAATGAGGAGTGAATAAATTGCGATGGCTAAGCCTATATAAATCGTTGCGTTGGCAAATAAATACATTTCGTCACCTTCTTAAGTTAGCCTGTTATTTTTCATTCGGTGTTTTATTTAACTTATCTTTATGTGTCTCTGGATTATAATTTTTGATATCTTTTCCTTCATACTTAGAAGGACATCTAGTTTTAACTGTCTCTGCCACAAATGTATTCTTTTTGGTCGGAGCCCCTTGGAGAATAGTAATGACACCTTCTGCAAAGTTATCTGGTTTGGTACCATTATGAATAACATGCATAACATTTCCGTCGTTATCTTTAACATCAAACTTCAACTCAATTTTGTCTGGATTCCATTTAATTGAATCTTCAATAAGTAATCCTTCTACAGTTACAAAATCATCTTTATGTTGGTCTTGAGTAGCCAAGAGGTCTTTCATCGTTAACTCAACACCACTTGAACCAGGAGTTGCTGCCATCAGAAGGAATACAATAGCTCCTGCAATAATAAACCCACCAAGCATGATAATCGTATTTTTTTTCATTCTTCTCACCTCATTAGATTAATTTTTTCATTTCTTCTTCGTACATTTCTTGGTCTATCTTTCCAGTTAAAAGTTTTTTGCGCAGTTCCTTCTTTTCTTCAGAATTCGCTGTTTTGTTGTCTTTTTTAACCGTTGGAAAAGGCTTCTTCGGTTGTTTTTTATTTTGACTGGCTACCTTAGATGCTGTTTGTTTATTTCCTTTTAAGCCAATGAAAACAAAGAGTCCGGCAATGATGATTGCAATACCGATGATCGATGCACCACCTAGCCCGATAAATGGACGTTTTGATGAATTAGTGGTTCCCCCGTTTTTAACAACTTGGTCTGTTGCAGTTACACCACTATGGTTTTCATCATTTGGTGGCTGCTTTTTATTAATCGCCTCCATTGTTGATTCAGTACCATCTTTCTTATATGAGAAAGAGTATTTCAAGCCAGCATCTGCCTTTACATTTTTGTATTGGTAGTAATAGAGCTCTTCTCCATATTCATTTTTCGAATTATTTGCTGCTTTTGGCTCAATTTTTATTTCCTTTGCATCCATTGGAGCATAAAAGATAACATCTAACAGCTCGATATCAGCTTTATTTTTAAGTTCATATGTAAAGCTCTTGTTGTCCTTCACGTCAATTGACTTTGTATAGTACTCAATGACAAATTCGTAGGTTTCGTTATTCTTAATTGCTTTAGCTGGTTTCCAAGTAATGATCCCATTTTCTTTATCAACATCATAGGGACGCTGTACTTCAGGCTTATTTTTTTCTGGGAATTCTGCTACCAAGAAGGCTTCAAAGCCTATTTCCATTGCTGGAACGGGAATCTCAATCTTCCCATCGTAATCTTGACCACTTTTATTGGTAATTGTTCCGTACTGTCCCACTAGTAAAGATGGAATATCTCGCGACCAACCTTCGGGATAATCAAACTCTGGCATTACCTGAATCTGCATTTCCTTAAAAGGAAATTTTTCTGCCTGAAAGGCTGTTTCAGCACTAGCCTTCGGGATGATGAAATTCGTTAAAAATGATACGATTACGAATAATGCCAACAACTTATTTTTAAGCATCTTAATCCTCCTTGACTTAAAAAACTTATCAATAGAAAGTACTATTTTTCACTATAGTCCTCTTTGAAATAAATATAATCTTTATCAATCCTTATTTGTTGATTCACTCTTGAACATTTTGTTAAAGGATAAAAATCGTTGCGGTTTCGACAAAAAACCACCACAAAATGTTCACAAATTAAAAATGGGCAAAAAAAAACCTGTATCCTCTTGTAATGGATTCAGGTCTTTTATGCTGTATTCAGTTTATTTTTTCTCCAAAGATCGGATATAAGTAACAATATCGGTAATATCTTTTTTCTTGAGCTGGCGTGCGCCTTCAAGCCCCTTTAATGAAGGGCCCATTCTAGTTTCTTCACGACCGTAGGCTGCATTAATCCATATTTGCTAATCAGTTGTATATTTCAGGTATTGTGGATTAGAGAGAGCGGTTCCCATTTTATCCTTACCTGTCCCTGCTTCACCATGACAATTGAGACAATACAAATTATATTGTGCTTTTCCATTTTCAGGATTACCTGAAATCGTTTTTGGCACATCAAACTCGATTTCTTCTGTCTGCCAGTCTCTTATATAAGCAACAAGATTTTTTAAATCCTTATCTGACATTCGAGGACCGTAAGCAGGCATGACTGTGCCTTCTCTTCCATATTTCACATAATTAGACAGATCTTTATCGGATACGGAGCTTAAAAAATTCTGGCTATTTAAAGCCGTCCCCGTTTTTGGGCCTTCCCCTTTTCCTGTTTCGCCGTGACAAAATATACAATTTTTGTTATATATCTTTTCACCTGCAGCAATTGCTTCTGATTTCTTGCTATCAAAAATATGGCTATTACTTAAACAGACAATAATTCCAATAATAATCAAAATGTAAAATCCGATTAGTATTTTCTTCATGGGTTACCCCTTAATTAGGTTCAGGTGTTGGGGTTGGCTCCCCAATATCTTTATATTTTTCTGTGATTAATTGATATATTTTATTCGTATTTTTTCCACTAAGATGCATTTCAACCGCATCTCGAGCAATATCAATACAGGTGTCGCAAGATATTCCGTGAGAATCCCATTCTGTTACTGCATTGTCTTCACCAACTTGTTTGACAAAGCAATCTAGATTGCTCTTATGTCCTTCGACAACACATCCACAATAGCAAGGAACAGATGCTACGACTTCAGGATAAGTTGCAGCCATAACATAAGTTTCATTAATTTTTTCAGATGTATTCAGAACAAAATCAGGTAATGGCGAATGTTTTTTATCAAGTTTCCAACTTTGATCATTAAGTTTAGAACTGCAGCCAGCGGCTACAATTGCAAACAAAATCCCAAGGAACAAGAGAGATGTAAATCGTTTCATGATCTGTTGCACCCCTTCCCTATTATTTTTTGTACTACTTCAGTTTAGCAAAAAGAAATTAGCCAATTAGTAACTAATTCTTACTATTTAGTGAAGTTTTTACGGATGTTAAAGTAAAGTCGTAATAAAAGCAAAGACCACTGAAAAATCTTAAATAGACTTCCAGTGGTTCAAATTACATATTACTCATATCATGTCCTGAATGGCCACCTGTTCCTAGTGCAGGATCAATCATTCCAAAAATCATGGCAATGTGTGCAACCACTAGAAAAATACTAACAAAGATCGCATGAATTTTCAGCTTTTCTTCTTCTGTTTTATTTCTATAAATAAGACCTAAATCAAGTAGGGCCATGCCAAGAAATGGGATAATTCCAAGTAAATAGAATGTAACGGCTACAACATCAATCCAGCCTTTCCACTCCCCGTTTACCGTTAGTGGGATATAAGCAGTTTTCATTAAATAAATGAATATGCCAGTAAAATAAAAGCCTGCAAATATGCCGGTTACTTTATTCAATTTTTTTAATGCACTATCTAATTTCCTTGTAAATAATATGGCAATTTCCGAAATTGCAAGGATTTCAGCACAAATTACTGGAACCGCCATAAAAATTAATAAATTCCAAGGCTGATTGTCTGCTAGTAAACCCATATAATGTGTCATATTCATGTTTATCTTCTCCTTTATTTTTTCTACACACCTACTATATTGAAAAAGTGTGCAGAAACTTAGGAGAAACTATGGAGAAATTGTTAAAAAAAAGCCTTAATCCGACAATTTTCGGACTAAGGCTTTGAACTGATTATGCACGTGACACGTATGATCCATCAGTCGTATTGATAATTAACTTATCCCCTTGATTGATGAAGAAAGGAACCTGAACAGAAAGACCTGTTTCAAGGGTAGCTGACTTGGTACCACCAGAAGACGTATCCCCCTTAATACCCGGTTCTGTTTCAGCAACCTCTAAAATTACATTGTTTGGTAATTCTACTCCAAGAGTTTCATAATTAAACATCATAATTTGTACTTCCATATTTTCTTTCAAAAACTTTAATTCATACTCAATGCTTGAAGCAGGAAGTTCTACCTGCTCGTAAGATTCCATATCCATAAATACATGATTATCACCGCTTGCATAAAGATATTGCATTTTACGGTTATCGATTTGAGCTTTCTCTACTTTCTCACCTGCACGGAATGTTTTTTCTTGAATAGCTCCATTACGAAGGTTACGAAGCTTGGAACGAACAAAGGCTGCTCCTTTACCTGGCTTTACGTGTTGGAAGTCAAGGACACGCCATAGGCCGCCATCCACTTCAATTGTTAATCCTGTTTTAAAATCATTTACAGATATCATATTAAGATCCTCCTAAAAAATCATTACAGTATAATTAGTTCTTTTGTAGAATGTGTGAGTGCTTCGTTATGGTCCTTTGTAATCAATGTATCATCTTCAATCCGAACGCCGCCAAGACCTGGGATATAGATACCCGGCTCACATGTTACTACCATTCCAGGTTCTAATATTACCTCAGACTTCATCGATAGACCAGGGCCTTCATGTATCTCAAGTCCGATACCGTGCCCGGTTGAATGACCAAAGTATTCACCATAACCTTTTTCTGTTATGTAGTCTCGTGTTATTGCATCTGCTTGCTTCCCTGTCAAACCTGGTTTGATTCCAGCCATTCCAAGTAATTGGGCTTCAAGTACAACTTCATAAATTTCTTTAAGCTTCGCGTCTGGCTCTCCAATCGCAATTGTCCGCGTAATATCAGAAACATATCCATTGTAGTAACAGCCGTAGTCCATTGTTACAATGTCCCCTGCTTCAATGACCTTATCGCTAGCAACACCATGTGGAAGTGCTGAGCGATGACCAGAAGCAACGATTGTATCAAATGAAGAGGATGTGGCACCAGCTCTCCTCATAAAGAACTCTAACTCATTAGATACTTCTAATTCAGTTTTTCCTGGACCAATGAAGTCTAAAATATGTTTAAATGCAGCATCAGCAATATCAGCTGCTACCTTTAATATCTTAATCTCTGCATCAGTCTTTATCAAGCGTAACTTTTCGATTACACCAGAAAACGGAACAAGTTCAGCGTCAACTTCTTTATCATATAATTTAAAGGAGGAGTAGCTTAGAAAATCCTCTTCAAATCCCAGCTTTTGAATTCCAAGGTTCTTCACTTGTTGTGCAACTTCTTCAGGAATCGTTCCGGTTATTTTTATAATCTCGAAACCTTGGCATTGTTTAGTCGCTTGTTCAATATAGCGGAAATCCGTAAGAAACAAAGTTTTTTCCACACTAATTAAAACTACACCGGCAGAGCCAGTAAAGTTTGAAATATAGCGACGATTATATGGGCTAGTGATCAAAATTCCATCAATTCCAAGTGTTGAAAAATTAGATCTTAGTTTTTCTATTTTTCCCATTGCTCTCCACTCTCCTTTTCAAATCCATATGAGGACAAAAATATTTTATCACAACCTACTTCATCCGACTAATCGTAACTTAGGAGGACTCCTCTTTCACTTGCTCGTTATTATTTTGATACTCATAATTTATGGAATATCCAATAAAGATTCCATATACGATATAAATACAAATGGATGTAATGATCGTATCTCTTTTTAGATCAAAAAATGGTTTAATACCTGGAAATAGTGGATTTAGAATAAAGAACACCACCAAAAACAATACAATTCCATAGCCAAGCCCAAACCAAAACCCTGTAAATTTCCTCAGCACTGCATAGTAAATAAATGCTGCTACCACGGAACATATTCCAATTAAAATAATGGAAATGACGGTCCCCAGCCATTCGTATTTCCAATGCCCTAGTGCCCATGGCTCTAGAATGACATTGGGACGAATTTCTGTAAAACTTAAGTAGGACGCTATGCAGCCAATCAATCCCCAAAACAGACCTCCAAATAAACCCGTCCAAAATACCATTACCGAAAAGGACATGGGCTTAGGATAATTTCCTAGTTTCTTCTCAATCGCCATTGTAACAACCTCCGTTTACTTTCTGTTTATTCGGGAAGTGCCCTTTTTGCTGTTATATATACTTGATATGCTGTCCTATAATTGGGACAACAAAAGGCCATAATAAATTCCATTTCTTATTATGTCCTTTGGTATTCAATCCCTTACATATAAAAAAACTTTTTAATTGGAAATATTATGTCATTCCTAGAGGTTTTTTTGTTTTTCTAGTAGAATAGAATTAAGTACATACAGATTTTATCTTTCAGCTGTTGTGCAACTATAGATTAGGTTGGTGTAAAGTATATGTCCAATTCTCAAAAACCCGTTTATGGCGGCCAAGCGGTTGTCGAAGGTGTTATGTTTGGCGGAAAACATCATTATGTTACCGCGGTACGCAGGAAGGATCAATCTGTTGAATATTTTCATTTGCCTCGTAAAGCAAATCCTTATTTTACAATCCTAAAGAAAATCCCATTTCTGCGAGGGATTATCGCAATTATTGAGTCGAGTGCAAATGGATCGAAACATTTAAACTTCTCGACGGAAAGATTTGATGTGGATCCAAAGGAAGATGAAATCATAAAAGAAAAAGAAGTCTCTAAATTGACCATGTACCTTGGTGTTGCTGCAATTGGTGTTATTTCATTTTTATTTGGTAAATTTGCTTTTACGCTGATCCCTGTGTTCCTTGCAGTTTTGACAAAACCAATTTTTCCATCGCATTTTGCTCAAGTGTTAGTGGAAGGTTTTTTTAAACTAATTTTATTAATTTCCTATATTTATTTTGTTTCACTTACTCCATTGATAAAAAGGGTGTTTCAATATCATGGCGCCGAACATAAAGTAATAAATACCTTTGAAGCTGGGGTTGAGTTAACCGTTGAAAATGTGCAGGCTCATTCCCGTCTGCATTACCGCTGTGGCAGTAGTTTCATCCTATTTACAGTCTTTGTTGGTGTTTTTGTCTATATGCTGGTACCTTCAACTCCGCTTTGGTTACGGGTGGTCGACCGGCTCCTCTTAATTCCTGTGGTTTTGGGTATTGCTTTTGAAATCCTTCAATTAACTAATAAACTTAGAGATATTCCAGTTTTAAAGTATCTAGGTTTTCCTGGTCTTTGGCTGCAACTAATAACAACGAAGGAACCACAAAATGATCAAGTCGAAGTGGCAATACTTTCTTTTAACGAATTATTAAGAAGAGAAAAGGAATCTGAGTACTCGGTTAAAAGCGAAGAAATTGTCTAAATTCTTGTTTTATCGTGTTTAAAAGAATAAAAAAATGCTTAAGATGCTCTTAGGGAGGTGGCTTTCTTGAAAAATCGGACATTTGTTAATGTTGTTGTTGGGGGACTTATCATTCTTGCTTTACTTGGCCTTGTTGGTTCATTTACAGCTAATCCGGCCGGTTTCATTCAGAGAATAGCTGTCATCGCATTGATTGTTCTAGCCGTTTATTTCCTAGTACGGAAGTTTTCCAAATCAAACCCTCAGAAAAAAGAGCAGCGTGCATTTCTTAAAGCCGCCAAAAAATCAAAAAAACGATTACAGCAAAAGGGTGGAGACTCAACTGTAAAAACCTCCTCTCTTGGGACGCTAGCATCATTAAAGAAGAGCAACCAGACAAAAAAGAAATCTCCTGCTCACTTAACTGTTATCGACGGCAAAAAGGGTAAAAAGAAAAATCGAGCGTCTCTATAGGCGCTCGATTTTCTTTTTACCCTAGTCTAATCCCTATTAATATCCCCATGTCTTCAAAAATTGTTTTGCTCTCTCTTTTCCTAGATCGAACAACTCATGTTTCTTTTCCTCTGTTAAATGAAATTCTGTTGATAACACACCCTCGGTCGGTATAAAGATAATGTTCTTTACATGTTTTTTAGAAATGTACCTAGAATCGTGTGCATCCTTCATCGTCTCAAATAGGGCTCCAAATAGTTGAATCGCATTTTTTATTTTATGTTTTTCAGTTTCATATTCACTTGGGCTTAATTTAATACCGAGGACAGGTCTTACCTTTTGTGCATTTTCCTTATCAAAAAGCCACATAGGAAAATTGCTTAGGACCCCGCCATCAACTAAAATGTTCATTCCATCCATTGTACGCATTTTAACAGGTTCAAAGAAATATGGGATACTGCAGCTGATTCTAATCGCTTTTGCGATTGGAAATGAACCAGGTGAAATGCCGTATCTTTGTAAGTCATCAGGTAAAACAATCATTTGCCCATTTGATAGGTCTGATGCAATTACTCGAAGTGCCTTCGGGGGCAAATCAGCGAATGTTCTTAACCCTTTGGCTTCAAGTTTCTTACAAATCCATTTTTCAAGTTCATTGCCTTTATAAAGTCCTAGCTTCCAATAGACAAACAGCCATTTTGCAAAAGGGAAAGGGATAATTGATTTGCGGGCATCCATTATTTTTGAGAGATCCAACTCGTCGACCAATTGGAAGATTTCTTTACTTGTGTAGCCAGCGGCAATTAATGCTGCAACAATCGATCCTGCACTCGTTCCCGCCACTCTGACAAATCGTAAACCTTTACTTTCTATTTCTTCGCAGGCTCCAATAAGTGCAAACCCTTTTATTCCTCCTCCAGAAAAAACGCCGTCTATATACATGGCAGCCACTCCCAAAGATGTACTCGTTTTTACATCTTTAAGCGGTTATTTTAATAAATAGTACAAAGGACAAGTAGAAAATTTATTATATATAAAAAAGAACATCGTCATTAAACGATGTTCTTGGTCAATAACTATATTGAAAACGCTTAACTTTTCATTAAAATCGCTTTGCTCCAATGTATCTTGGTTTCCAGTAACTGTTGCTTGTATATGTGATTGAAACTCCTTTTGAAGATGAAGCCTGAATCATTTTGCCGCTACCAATATAAATTGCAACGTGGCTCGGTCTGCTAGCCTTATTCGGTGCAAAGAACATTAAGTCTCCTGCTTTTAAAGCGCTAACACGATATCCTTGTTTGTAATACATATCAGCAGCCGTCCGTGGCAATACTTTTCCAGCTTTACCGTAAGAATACTTAACCAAACCAGAGCAGTCGAAACCATTAGGTGTTAATCCACCCCATCTATATGGAACACCAAGATTTGCTTTTGCTACTGAGATTGCTTTTGTATGGTAATAGGCCGCTTCCGCTTTATCACCCATAGTGGTAAACAATGAACTTAGAATAATTGTCATAGCCATGGTTGCAATGATTTTTTTCAACATATTGTTTAATCCCCCTGTGTGCTTCGTTACTCATAATATACAAAAAAAGAGTAACATGGACGTAACAGGTAGATTACAGTTATATTACAAGTTTCGACTTCGTTCTACTTCAATTAGCAAAATATGCTGCATATGATGCAGTATAGTGTAACTTTCAGGGACGGATATTGACCTTGATAAACAAAAAAAGGGGGATTTTCTCCCCCTCTAAAAAATACGTATTATAAACCACATTTTAATTGAGCGCCGCAGTTTGCACAGGTATTGCAGCCACCCATTTCTTTTACTTTTCCAGTCCGGCAGACTGGGCAAGTGTTACCTACTTCAGAGCCGATCGTTACACTTGTTGAGCGGAGTTCACTGATTGTATCAACAAGGACAACATGCTGCTTCGGTTTTTCATTAAAAATTGATAATTGTTCATTGGTGTTTTCTTCAGCTTTTAGTGTTAGTACCTGAGAATCGCGTGAACCATCAACATAAACAGTTCCACCTTTTGCCCCGCCGCGGTACAAACGCTGATAAACTTTTTCGACCTGCTCTACACTATAACCTTTTGGTGCGTTGACAGTTTTACTGATAGAACTATCTATCCAGCGCTGGATGACACATTGAACATCCGCATGGGCTTCAGTTGAAAGCTCCATCGATGTAACAAACCAGTGAGGAAGATTGTTTTCATCTGCTTCTGGGTGCTGGTCCAAGTATTCTTTCACAATATCCGCTTTAACTTCGATAAATTTACCGAGGCGTCCACTACGGAAATAAGAGAATGAGAAATAAGGCTCAAGTCCGGTGGAAACTCCAACCATGGTCCCTGTGGATCCAGTTGGTGCCACAGTTAGTAAATGGGAATTTCTAATTCCGTTTTCTAAAATAGATTGGCGGATATCATCGGGCATTTTTTTCATAAACCCTGTATTTATGAAGGCCTGTCTTAATCGATTGGTTTCTGATGTTGTTTCACCAGTTAAGAATGGGAAACTTCCCTTCTCTTTTGCCAATTCAATTGATGTTCTGTATGCAGTAGTTGCAATTATTTCAAATACTTGATCAACGAGTTCGTTTCCTTCTGGTGATCCATACTTCGTTTCACAATAAATCAGCATGTCATGCAAGCCCATGACTCCAAGCCCCACACGTCTTTCACCAAGAGCCTGTTTTTTATTTTCTTCAAGGAAATACGGGGTTGCGTTGATGACATTATCCTGCATCCGTACGCCCACAGCTACTGTTTTCTTAAGCTTTTCAAAATCAACAGTTTTTGTGTCCTTATCAGCCATCTCAGCGAGATTGACAGCTGCAAGATTACAGACGGAAAATGGTGCGAGAGGCTGCTCTCCACATGGATTTGTTGCAACGACTTGTTGTCCATATGCTTTTGCATTAGTCATGTCGTTTGCGTTATCGATAAAAAATATTCCCGGTTCAGCTGAGTAGGTCGCGCAAATATTGATTAGGTTCCAAAGTTCTTTTGCTTTGAACTTTTTGTATACTCGTACTTTATGCCCTTGTTTTTCCCACTCGCGAACGTCACCAACTTTATGCCATTCTTGGTTGTAAATACCCATTTCCTCTTGATCATATTGTTCAACATACGGGAAGCGGAGTTCATAGTCACTATCGGTTTCTACAGCATCCATAAATTCCTTTGTTAAACAGACAGAGATGTTCGCACCTGTAAGGAATTCTGAATTGTGGACAGTGTAATTACCGCCAGTTAATAATTTCTCTTCTGCATCTGCGATAATGTTTTCATCAAATCCACCAAACCCAGGAATGTTTTTATAATTTACAATTCCTTGGTACATTGCAGTTTCCCTTAAAGTTAGAGGGGTGAACTTTAGCTTGTCTTTAGCAAGTTTTTTAATCGTTTCATCATTTGTATTTTCAATCAAGAATCGTAGAATTCTAGGATTTTGCATCTTAGAAATAATAAATTCAATAATGTCTGGATGCCAATCGGCCAACATGATCATCTGAGCTCCGCGTCTTGATCCGCCTTGCTCAACCAAATGAGTCAATTTCGCAATATCATCCAACCATGAAACCGATCCAGATGATTTACCATTGACGCCTCTAGCTAGTGTATTTCTCGGTCTCAGCGTCGAGCCATTTGTTCCAACACCGCCGCCACGGCTCATAATCTCCATTACTTGCTTACGATGATCAGAGATACCTTCACGAGAGTCAGGAACAAACGGCATTACATAGCAATTAAAGTATGTTACATCAGTATCTGCCCCAGCTCCGTAAAGAACACGACCTGCTGGAATGAAGTTCATGTTAACAAGCTCTTGATAAAACCTCTCAGTCCATTCTCTTCGCTTCTCTTCCGTCTTTTCTACAGAAGCAAGACCAGTAGCATTACGCTTCGCAATTTGCTCATAGAAGAGCTCCAAAGGCTTCTCAATTACATCTAAGGATCTGACTATCACACCCGTACTAGCTTCTTCAGGATCATCGAGTACTCCCCTGAATTCCTCTTCGACTAAAACTTTCGCTTTTTTCTTTTCCCAGTCTATTTCCATAATGTAACCAAGACCACGAGCTGGAAATTTCGGATCTTCTTTAATAGTTAAAACAACAAAGTCGCCGTTTGTAAGAGTAATTTTTGCATTATCTTTAAAGGTATAGCGGTCCAACATGACCAAACGAGAAACACCCTTGTGAGTTATTTTCATATCTGGGGTAACTGGATGCACCTGGGGGAATAATTGAATATCCTCATTCAACCTTTCAAAATCAATATTCATTGTTTGTCTAAAAACTACAGACATTAGAACAACTCCTTCTTAAATAAAAATGCACCTATTGTGCTAAATCTAGCAGGTTTACGCTATATCTAGTTGGTTTGTATTTTTAGGTTATCATAGCCCACCTGAATAAATCAACTAAATATCAATATATAGTACCGAAAATATTTTCGACACCACTATATATTGTATGTCAAGCAAACTATAATTATTTTGTCAAACTCAAAAAATAATAGATTTAAAAGTAATCAATAGCTTTTAATAGATTTTCGTCAGAAAACAGGAAAATTCAACAAATTTCGCAGGTTGCTTCTTTACATTAATCGTCAAGGCAACAAAAAAAGACGGCGAATTCGCCGCTTCAAATTATCTTTTAAAATTCCATTCATCACTTTCATAGCGATCTTTTGCAATCTTTTCAACATAAGCTAGTTCTTCCTCAGTTAATTGATAAGTTTCAAGCTCAATATTTAGACCCTCAGCAAAGCCTTTATAAAAAGCTTCCTTTGCTTCCTCAAGTGAAATTCTTCTTGGACTAATGTTGTTGATCGCAACCGCTTTATCCTTAAATGCTTTTCTCATTCGTTCCTTAACTCTCTCACTTGGATATTTAAATAAACTAAATAGCTTATCTTCATCTAAATCTAACAGAATGGAGCCGTGCTGTAGAATTACTCCCTTTTGTCTCGTTTGTGCACTTCCGGCAACCTTCCTGCCTTCCACCACAAGCTCATACCAGCTTGGAGCATCAAAGCATACAGCAGAGCGAGGGTTTTTCAAAGCATCCCGTTCTTCTGCTGTTTTTGGGACAGCAAAATATGCCTCAAGTCCTAAATGGTGAAAACCTTTTAAAATTCCTTCAGATATTACACGGTATGCCTCTGTAACAGAATTAGGCATTTCTGGATGTTCCTCAGAAACGATGACACTATAGGTAAGTTCATGCTCGTGCAGAACTCCACGTCCTCCTGTAGGTCTTCTTACGAAACCTAATTGGTGTGCCTTAACTGCTTCCATATCAATTTCTTTCTCTACTTTTTGAAAATATCCTACTGATAGCGTTGCCGGATCCCAGCCATAGAAACGAATCACTGGAGGAAATTTCCCTTCACTATGCCAATCGAGTAACGCTTCATCTAAAGCCATATTAAAAGATGGTGAACTATTTCCAGTATCAATAAAACGCCAAACTTCTTTTTTCATTCTAAAACCTCATTTTTTTATAATTATCTCGTGCTTAAGTCTACCAAAATCTGATATAGATTCAAAATAAGATGTTTCTGCTATAATTATTTAGGTAATATCAAAAGATTTTTTTGCATTCATCTTTATCTTTATCGAATTGACTTATATAATAAATACTAGTGCAGGAAAGCTTGAAAGGAGCAAAAAGAAATTGAGTTCACTTTATCCATTATTAATCATTATTGTAGCAGTTATCATTTATTCCGTTTTTACATTTTTCTATCAGAAAAGAATTGTTAAAACGGTAACAGAAGAAGAGTTCCGTGCGGGGTACAGAAAGGCACAACTAATAGATGTTCGTGAATCAAATGAATTCGAAGGCGGCCATATTTTAGGAGCACGTAATATCCCAATGTCGCAAATGAAAATGCGTATGAAAGAAATTCGTTCTGATATGCCAGTATATTTGTATTGCCAAAGTGGAATGCGCAGTGCACGTGCAGCCCAATTCTTACACCGAAAAGGCTATCGAGACCTTACTCAGCTACAAGGCGGGTTCAAAAAATGGTCAGGTAAAGTAAAAACTAAGAAATAAGAAATCATTTAAGGTTCCGGATTCGGAGCCTTTTTTAATTTCAAAAACTGCTACACAAGATAAAAGGTCAGATTATTTTTCGAATCTGACCTTTCATTTTATTAAGCTTCTTGGTATTTCAAAACTGGTTTACGGGCTGCTTTTGTTTCGTCCATCCGGCCGACCACTGTTGTATGTGGTGCTTCTTGAACGATTTCTGGATTTTCTTCCGCTTCTTTAGCGATTTGGATCATAATATCGATGAACGAATCCAGTGTCTCTTTTGATTCGGTCTCAGTCGGTTCAATCATAATACACTCTTCCACATTTAATGGGAAGTAAATGGTTGGTGGGTGGTAGCCAAAATCAAGCAGACGTTTCGCAATATCCAATGTACGAACGCCTAGTTTTTTCTGACGTCTTCCACTGAGTACAAATTCATGCTTGCAATGTCTATCAAATGGTAGATCATAATATTCAGCAAGCCTTCTCATCATGTAGTTCGCATTTAATACAGCGTACTCTGTTACCGCTTTTAAGCCATCTGGTCCCATTGAGCGAATGTATGTGTAAGCACGAACATTGATCCCGAAGTTTCCGTAATATGGCTTCACACGGCCAATTGATTGCGGGCGGTCATAATCAAGGACATATTCTTCGCCTTGCTTTGTGATAATCGGCTTCGGTAAGAACGGGATAAGGTCTGCCTTCACCCCGACAGGACCGGAACCAGGACCACCGCCTCCATGTGGGCCAGTGAATGTTTTATGAAGATTTAAGTGAACAACATCAAATCCCATATCCCCAGGTCTTGCTTTTGAAAGAACGGCGTTTAGGTTTGCTCCATCATAATAAAGCTTACCACCTGCTTCATGGACAATTTCAGCCAATTCAAGAATGTTTTCTTCAAATAGTCCAAGCGTATTCGGGTTGGTTAACATTAATGCAGCAGTATCTTCCCCAACAACCCTTCTTAAATCTTCAAGGTCGACAAGACCATGTTCATTTGATTTAACGGTAATTGTTTCTAGACCAGCAATCGTAGCAGAAGCTGGGTTCGTACCATGAGCAGAATCAGGGACGATTACTTTTGTACGGTTCATATCACCGTTAGCCTCATGATAAGCACGGATCATCATTAAACCTGTCCATTCCCCATGAGCCCCTGCGGCAGGTTGCAAGGTCACTTCGTCCATACCTGTTATTTCGATTAAATGCTCCTGCAAATCGTATAAAAGTTCAAGAGCACCTTGAACAGAGCTTTCATCTTGCAGCGGATGTACATGTGCAAATCCGTTAAAACGCGCTACATTTTCGTTGATTTTCGGATTATATTTCATCGTACACGAGCCTAGTGGATAGAATCCTGAATCGACGCCATGATTTCTCCTCGAGAGGGCAGTGTAGTGGCGCATAATATCAAGCTCCGAAACTTCAGGAAGTTCAGGCTCTTCTGTACGAAGGTAACCATCAGGAAGGAGACCACTGAGATCTAGTTCCGGTACATCCATTTCCGGCAGGCTGTAGCCGATGCGGCCTGGTGTGCTAAGTTCAAAAATGAGTGCCTGGTCTTGATTATGCATGGAAATCCCCCAATTCTTTCACTAGAGTATCAATTTCTTCCTTCGATCTTTGTTCTGTTACAGCAATCAGCATATGGTTAGCCAGTTCTGAATAATCACGACCTAAATCATAGCCCCCGATTATTCCTTTTTGTAAAAGGTTTTGGTTGATTTCTTTTACAGGCTTAGTTAATTTCACAACGAATTCATTGAAGGAATGGCCATCATAAACAACTTCAAAGCCAGCTTCCTTGAAAGCATTTTTCGCATAATGAGCTTTTTGCAAGTTGGCCGCAGCCATTTCCCTGACACCCTTTTTACCAAGTGCGGTCATCGCTACAGATGCAGCGAGGGCATTTAATGCCTGATTGGAGCAAATATTTGATGTCGCTTTATCACGTCGGATATGCTGTTCACGTGCTTGCAGTGTTAAGACAAAACCACGGCGCCCTTGGTCATCCGTTGTCTGTCCAACAAGACGGCCTGGAACTTTCCGCATTAACTTAGTAGTGACAGCAAAATATCCGCAGTGCGGTCCGCCAAAGGCAGTTGGGATCCCAAACGGCTGCGCATCACCAATAACGATGTCAGCACCAAATTTACCTGGAGGTGTTAATACCCCAAGGGAAAGTGGGTTACTTGAAACAACAAACATGGACTTATTTGCATGAATGATTTCCTCAAGCTCTTTTAACGGCTCGACTCGCCCAAAGAAGTTTGGATATTGGACGATAACGGCTGCAACATCTTCATTAACTAGTCCCTTTAATGCGTCTAGATCTGTTACACCATCTTTGACTGGTACTTCAATCACATTGAGGTACTGACCCTTTGCATAAGTTTTAAGAACATCACGTGATTCTGGATGTACAGCACTGGATACAACTATTGTTTTTCGTTTGGTATGGCCTGCACTAAGCATCGCTGCTTCAGCAAGTGCAGTTCCGCCATCATACATCGATGAGTTGGCAACATCCATTCCAGTTAACTCACAAATCATTGTTTGGAATTCAAAGATAGCTTGAAGTTCACCTTGTGAAATTTCTGGTTGATAAGGTGTATAAGCTGTATAAAATTCTGATCTAGAAATAACATGGTCGACAATTACAGGCATGTAATGGTCATAAACACCTGCACCTATAAAAGATACGTTTCTTTTCAGGTCAGCGTTCCGACTTGCCATCTTAAAAAGCTCTTTCATTAAGGCTGTTTCAGACTTTGCCGCTTTTATATTGTACTCACCCTTAAATCTTACTTTCTCAGGGATATCGCTAAACAGTTCATCAATAGAGGAAACACCAATTGCCTCAAGCATAGTCTTCTTATCTTGTTCAGTCATAGGTAAATAGCGATGTTTCATAAACCTAACTCCCTTCTGTTATTTCTTTTCTTTTTTATAAAAAGGTGTTGGAACTACAGTAGCTTTTAAACGTTTGCCGCGAATTTCAACTTCAACTTCGGATTCAAGACCCGCAAATTCTGCATTGATTAGGGCAAGACCAATATTCCTCTTTAACGTGGGTGATTGCGTTCCAGTTGTAACCTCACCAATTAACTGATCATCTTTATAAACAGGGTAGCCATGACGTGGAATCCCACGATCAATCATTTCGATTCCAACCAATTTTCTTGTTAAACCCTTTTCTTTTTGTTGGATTAACGCTTGTTTCCCGATAAAGTCATCTTCTTTGTTTAATTTCACAGCGAAGCCAATTCCAGCTTCAAGTGGTGAAATTTCTGGAGATAGTTCTTGACCATAAAGCGCTAAAACTGCTTCAAAGCGAAGTGTGTCGCGTGACCCTAATCCACATGGGATTACTCCATCTTCTTTACCTGCAGTTAAAATTTCTCTCCAAAGGTCCACAACATCTTCTGCATCGCAATACACTTCAAAGCCATCTTCACCAGTATAACCAGTTCTTGATACCAGTGCCTTTTTCCCATTTAGGATTACATCTTGTTGGAATTTGAAAAAGCCAATTTGGCTTAAATCATTATCTCCCGCAAGCTTTTGCAATACTTTTTCCGCAAGTGGTCCCTGGATAGCCAGCTGTGCTGTTTTTTCCGATAAGTTTTCTAAAGAGACATCACCAGTTAAATGGTCTTCAAGCCATTTGTAATCTTTTTCAATATTTGATGCGTTTACTACTAAAAGGTAATGATTGTCTTCAATTTTATATACAAGCAGGTCATCAACTGTACCGCCATTTTCATAACACATGGCGGTGTACTGGGCACCTCCATTTTTTACTTTTGAAATGTCATTAGTCAGCATTTTTTGTAAAAATGCTAAGCTATTAGTGCCTTTTACTTCTACTTCACCCATATGGGAAACATCAAATAATCCTGCACAAGAGCGAACAGCTTCATGCTCTTCTTTAATGCTAGAGAATTGGACCGGCAGTGCCCAACCACCAAAATCAATAGTTTTTCCACCCCATTCTTTATACACATCAAAAAGTGGAGTTCGTTTTAAATCAGACATTCTTAATCCCCCTTCAATCTTTGGCACAAATTATTCCTTGGAAAATTTAAAAAAGGACAGAAACCTCCTATGAAACGTAAGAAGGTCTCTGTCCTTGCACCTGAAAGTTTACCTAGAAAGGCTTTCCCCTTTGGTGGCTGCTTAAAGCTAGCAGCGCTCTCCAGAGCTGCGTCCTACAAGAGTTCTTTTGCCTGAGAGATTCACATTTCTGCTTGCTCCTTCGGCGCTACATAAGTAGTCTCTCCCCTTATAATCATTCGCATTATAATATTATCCAAATTGGTCATACTAATTATACTTATAAAATAAATTACTTTATTAAAATATTTAAAACATTCAAAGCTATTATCATCCTAACATTAAAATAATACATTGAGCAATAACTTTATTAGAAAAGAATAAAGCTGGAAATTGAACAAAAAGGAGCTGGAACCATGTCGATCGAAATTGAATTTGATTCCTCCTGGAAGGATGATTTTTTACATAGAATTGAAAACGATGGTCCATGGGGGAATTGGGAACTTTTTAAACTAGCAATTGGAGTTGAAAAACATCTCGTCATTCCAGATTTCAAGGGTTTATTGGCACCAAGCCATTTACCCAATCTAACCCCACTTCCTCACCAGCTTGAAACAGCAAAACAAGTAATTGAAAACATGAATGGGAAAGCCATCCTTGCCGATGAAGTAGGACTCGGAAAAACGATTGAGGCCGGGCTTATTCTAAAAGAATATATGATTCGCGGATTGGTGAAAAAGGTATTAATTCTTGTCCCTGCATCGTTAGTTACTCAATGGTCGATGGAGTTGAATAGCAAATTTTTCATTCCAGCCATTTCACAAAGAAAAAGTTATGTATGGGAACAATGTGATGTCGTCGTGTCGTCGATTGATACGGCCAAACGGAATCCACACCGAGACATCATTTTCAAGCAGGACTATGACCTAATTATCATTGATGAAGCCCATAAACTTAAAAATAACAAAACAAAAAACTACGAATTTGTCCAAAATCTGAAAAAGAAATTTTGTTTACTATTGACGGCAACACCCATTCAGAACCGTATCGAGGAAATTTTTAATCTGGTTTCATTATTAAAACCAGGACATTTAGGCAGCGAAACGACATTCTTTGAAAAATACAAACGAGATGCACGTTCATTAAATGATGATGAGCATTTAAAAGAATTAGTAAACAAGGTTATGATTCGGAACCGGCGGGCAGATACAGGCATTGAGTGGACGAAAAGGCATGTGGAAACCATTCCGATTGAATGCACTCAAGAGGAGAAAGATCTTTATGAGTCAATTACTGAATTAAAAAATGAGGGGAATTGGGCACAGGCAAGTTCATTCTCCGTAATGACATTACAGCGTGAGGCATGCAGCAGTAGAGAAGCAGTTTTTTATACATTAAAAAACATGCTGCAAAAAAAGGAAAATCCAACCCCAGCTTTCGAAGAACAAATTCAGTATTTAATAACAAAAGTCGAAGCTGTCCAGAAGAATTCAAAAGCGGAAAAAGCATTAGAATTAATTCAAAAAGTAAATGATAAAGTGATTATTTTTACAGAATACCGTGCAACACAAATGTACCTCCAATGGTATTTAAAACAGCATGGAATTTCATCTGTCCCTTTTCGGGGCGGCTTTAAGCGTGGAAAAAAGGACTGGATGAGAGAATTATTCCAAAAGCACGCTCAAGTCCTTATTGCAACTGAAGCAGGCGGTGAAGGTATTAACCTTCAATTTTGTAATCATATAATTAACTTTGATTTGCCATGGAATCCAATGAGGCTCGAACAACGAATTGGTCGTATCCATCGTCTGGGCCAGGAAAAGGATGTCATGATTTATAATTTTGCGATAAAAAATACTGTCGAAGAACATATTTTGAAGCTTCTTTATGAGAAAATACATTTATTTGAAAAAGTAATTGGTGAACTTGACGATATATTAACAAAGTTGGAATTTGGCAATATAGAAGACCATTTAATCGATATTTTTGGACAATCCTCATCCGAAGGCGAAATGCGAATTAAAATGGAAAATTTATCATCAATGATTGAATTTGCTCAGGACATGAAGAAGGGAGATTCACATGCAGCAGCAGGAAATTCATAACTTTTTATTGAACTATTTTCAGGCTAATGACTGTGCAATTGTGGCGAATAGCCCAGGCTATTTGACTGTTCAATTAACAGTTGAACTTGATAAGGAATTAATGAATCGGCCTTTTTACTGGCACTATTTAGAAAAAACGGGCGGAATTCCAAACCCGATGAAGTTAACATTTATTACGAACCAAGATGCCGCTCCTGAAAATATAAAGGGGGAAATCATTCATTTTGGTTCACCTCGGCTTCATCAAATTTTTACTTCGGCGAAAAATTTAGCCAGCTATATCCGACTTTATGAAAATCATCGGAATCAAAACAAGCAAACTCCTTTACTACCATGGCTTTGTATGAATGTTAAGATCTCCTATCAATGTGACCGTAAGCGGGATATTTTCAAATCAATCGGCTTACAACTCATTAACGGAAAAATGGTTGAAGATTTCCATGACAGACTGCTTGAAATACCGTTAACACCAAAAATACCTGATTACTCCTTTACTTTGTCACCTTTAGTGAAACCTCAAAGCGGGATGATGAGAGTTGAAACCTATCTTACATCCATAATTGAGAAGGATGACCACTCTTGGGCAATAGATGCTCGAGAACGTTGGGATAAAGATTTACGCCTCTTGAATCATTTTTACGAAGATGTTGAAGATGAAAATGAAAACTTTGAAACCGAAAAAATGGCTCTACAGGAACAGTACGAACCAAAAATCTCCATATCCTTCATCAATGGCGGCCTCTTTTATCTAACTGAAAAAGCAATATAAGGGACAGGGTGTCAGGCACCATGTGAAATTTTCACATGGTGCCTGACACCCTTAAAAATATTTTTGAAAATAAAGAAGGATAAGGAGGAACCTTGTCGAATATTATCCAAAGAAAAATGAAAAGGCGGTGGTACTTATTGTTAGCGAGATAGAAATTTTAGCAAATCGAATCATTACAGATGCTGCACGAAACCAGGCAACAGATATTCACATTATCCCAAGGAAGAGGGACACACTCGTCCAAATCCGACTAACCAACAAGTTAATTCCTCGATTATCCCTTCCAAAAGACGAATGCGACAGATTAATCTCACATTTTAAATTCACAGCCAATATGGATATCGGAGAAAGAAGACGACCACAAAGTGGATCCATTTTTTGTGAAGTTGACGGAAATTTAATGGGGCTCAGGCTTTCCACACTCCCTTCTAATAACAGAGAGAGCCTTGTCATCCGGCTATTACCACAGCAAGAACAAATTCCTTTTCACCAACTTTCACTCTTCCCAGCAATGACCCGAAAACTACTTGCCCTTCTCAAACACGCTCATGGATTAATAATTTTTACCGGGCCGACGGGCAGCGGAAAAACGACTACTCTCTATTCCCTTTTAAATGAAACCGCCCACTTATTTCATCGTAATGTCATTACACTCGAAGATCCCATTGAAAAAAACTATGACTCAGTCCTGCAGATCCAAGTCAATGAAAAAGCAGGCGTCACCTATGCAGCCGGATTAAAGGCAATTCTTCGACATGATCCTGACATTATCATGGTCGGTGAAATTAGAGATGCTGAGACGGCAAAGATTGCGGTAAGGGCTGCATTAACAGGCCATCTAGTGCTTTCCACGATGCATACCCGTGATGCGAAGGGAGCGGTTTATCGCCTGCGTGAGTTTGGAGTGAATTGGTTAGAGGTCGAGCAGACACTTATTGCCATAACTGCCCAAAGGTTGGTTGAACTTACCTGCCCTTTTTGCGAAGGAGAATGTTCACCTATTTGTTATTCCTATGGCAGATGGAAACGCGCCAGTGTATTTGAACTTTTATCCGGACGAAATTTACACGCAGTAATGAAAGCTGCTCAAGGAGAAAAAATAGAAATTCGTTACCGAATGATAAAAGATGTAATTAATAAGGGCATTGCCCTTGGATATATTCAAGAATCTGAATATGAACGATTGGTATATGACGATGAAACGGTCTAAATGGTCAGTGAATGAACAAGCAAATTTCCTGAGAAGAACTGCTGAACTATTGGCAAGGGGGTATCCAATTGCTCTAGCAATTGAATCCATAGCATTACAATTACCGTCAAAACGAAAGGAGGATTTAAATGGTTGTTTAGAAGAGTTGAAAAAGGGTTTACCGTTTCATGATGCATTAAATAATCTTGGTTTCAACAAAGACTTAGTCGGTTATGTCTATTTTGCGGAGCAACATGGCAGCTTTGCTGATGCTCTGTTAGAAGGAAGTGATCTTGCCCTATTAAAAGATAAAGACGTACACAAGTTGATCAAGTTGCTTCAGTATCCAATGGTGCTTTTAGTTATTACAGGTTTTCTATTTATTTTTATAGAAAATACATTGCTGCCAAGGTTCACCACCCTTTTTTCATCACTTGGTCTGGAAGCAAATTTTTTCACAAATGTCATTTATGCTTTTGATCAATACTTCCCAACTGTTATCGGTACCCTGCTTCTGATCCTAATTATGGGAGCCGCTTATTATCTTCTCTTTTTTAGAAAACTCTCCGTCCTAAAACAAAGGTCACAACTTGTTCGAATACCTTTTGTTGGCAGGATCCTCAAATTGCTGTTTACCCACTACTTTTCCATTCAACTTAGCTTTCTCTTATCCGGTGGATTATCAGTTTCCGAATCCTTACAACTATTTGAACAGAATCTCAGGCATCCTTTTTACAGTCACTTAGCTAAAACGATTAAAACTAAGCTAATTACCGGAGAAAAGTTGGAGACAATTTTAGCGTCTCTGTCGTTTTTCGAAAAAGAATTTCCGATGATTGTAAAACACGGCCAAGAAAATGGAAAATTGGAGCAGGAGTTATTATTTTTCAGTAAGCATTGTGTCACTAACATGGAGGAAATGATAGAAAAACGGTTAACAACCATCCAGCCAATTCTTTACATTTTTATTGGATTCATGGTGGTTTCGATGTATTTAGCGATTCTGTTACCCATGTTTCATCTACTGGACGGCATTTAAAAAAATGGAGGTTAATAAAAATGATGAAAAATGAAAAAGGCTTTACTTTAATTGAAATGATGATCGTCATGCTCGTAATTTCGGTCTTGTTAATTATCACAATTCCAAACGTTGCCAAACATAATTCTAACATCAACAATAAAGGCTGTGATGCCTATGTTAAAATGGTCCAGGCACAAGTTCAGGCTTATGAAATGGATAAGAATAAAGTACCAACTATCGCGGAACTAAAAGCAGAAGGATATATTAAGGGGGACGCTAAAGGTTGTCCAAACGGAAAGACAGTTGAAATAGACTCTGAAGGTACTGTAACAGCTGTTGCATCAGTAACCACTCCATAATGAATACGCATCAAAAAGGCTTCACTTTAATTGAGTCCTTATTAGTTCTCTCCATCTTCATGATTATCTCCTCAATTACAGTTTTCTCCTTAAAACCACAGCACTCAGTAATGGAGGATGAGGCCTTTTTAATCCAATTAAAAGCCGACCTATATTATGCTCAACAATATGCTATCTCCCATCATGATGAAGTATCCATTGTTTTTGTTCCAGATCAATATAGGTATTATCTGTATTTGTGGCCGGCACCAACGCCGATCGTCAATCGAAAGTACAGTACAAATATTTATCTCAAAGAAGGTTCTCTCCCCTTATATTTGAAATTCCTAAGCGACGGAAACGTAAACCAGTTTGGAAATTTTTTTATCCAAACAAAAAATAAAACATATGTTATTACCTTTTTAATTGGAAAGGGTCGGTTCTATGTTAAGGAGTTCTAGAGGATTTTTTTTGCTTGAACTGCTACTTTCTTTATCTGCCTGGTTAATGCTTGGTTTATTTTTACTGCCTTTATTGATCGAACTAAGAGATCAATCACGCCAATTAGAATGGGAGAGCAAGGCGAGGCAGCTGATGTATGAGGAACTACAGACCAAATTAATCAGTAATAAAACATTTTCAAATTACACTTCCATTTTGAATGGAGTTGAATACCAAATCACATGGAAAGACACCGGAGCAGCTGACCAAAAGGAGGTGTGTGTAAGAATTGAAAAAAATTCATTACAGCCTGAAACCGAAATTTGTGGGCCCCTTGAATGAAAAAGCATTTACGCTCATCGAGGTACTAATTGCTTTTTCAATTTTTACGACGATTATTTTCTTTATGACACCTGTTTTTCAAATTATCCTGACTAATAAGGACACTGAGGCATCGTTACAGGCAATGGAATGGGAAGTTTTTTCGAGCCAAATCAAAAAAGAAATAAAGCAGTCCACTCGTGCCGAAGTGATTTCCGGAAGGTTAATTCTAACGAAGGATACTGGAACCATTCAATATGAAAAGTACGGTACTAATCTTAGGAGACGTGTGAATTCAACTGGTCATGAAATAATCCTCCAAAATGTTTCACAATATTCGTTCGCCATTTTAAACAATGCAGTCAAAACCATCGTAACGGATCTATGGGGAAAAGAATACTCAGTTACAGCTTTTCCATTAGTAAATTCGGGGCCAGTCCCATGAAAAATAATGAAAAAGGCTTCACTTACCCACTTACCTTGTGCCTGATCATCATTTTTTTATTATTTTTCTCGGTACGTATTGAACAATTGTTATCCGAAAGAAAAATGGCACATGAAACGGCTATCATCCTCCAAGAGGAGTACTATTTTCTATCGTCGGTAAAAAAAGTTGAAGTAATATTTCAAAAGAGTGGGATCTTACCTGTCAAGGGAACAATTAGTTTTGTTAACGGCACCATGGATTACCAAGCTGAAACTCCTACTGGGTATGTCCAAAAAGTCAATTTTACTCTCCACCTCCATGCTGTTGACAAAACAGTCATTGGACGGGGATATTTTGATACAAGGACAAAGAGATTAAGTAAATGGGTCGAATTAAAATGAAGAAATATGGACATACTTGTTTATGAAAATTAAAGGCAGGTGTGTCCATGAAAACAAACGACTATGTGAAATATATGACCCAAACCATCGTGAAATACGCAGACCAACCGAAGGATGAACGAAAACGAATTCGTACAGCTCGAAAAGAAACAAAAGCTTCTTTTTGGTATCGCTGGTTCGGAATTCTACCCTACATCGTTTATTTTGAAGTCAAAAAAAGACGAAAATTGTAACGAGCGGATGCTGGGTCTGCTTCGTTATTTTTCCAAAAAACTATATTTCTGCTATTGACAAGATATTATTAATGAATTTAGGCTATTTTTTTATTATATTGTTACAATATAAAGTCGCAAATTGTGAACATTTTCTAAACATATAGTGTTAACATTGTTAACCACATTCCCATGTTAAAATGGCTGTATTATAATGGAATAAATTATGGGGGTCCGAGGTGAACAGTGATGGAACAAACATTAAAAATAACAAACGTTTTGTCAGATCCAACACGGTACTATATTTATCAATACATTACAAAACGTCATCAAGAAGTAACCGTTCAAGAGGTGGCGGAAAATTTTAATATTCATCCGAATGTAGCAAGATTGCATTTATCAAAGCTTGAAGATGTAAATATGTTAGCATCCGAAACCAAGAAAACAGGTAAGGGCGGCAGACCAAGTAGATTATATCGTTTATCTGACGATGTAATCCAGCTGCATTTCCCGTTTCGCGACTACATGCTTTTATCCAAAGTCGCACTCCAAACAATGATTTCGCTTGGAGAAGCAGGAAAGCAAGCCCTTTATCTAACAGGAAAACGATTTGGTACAGAAGTGATTGAACAAGAAAAGGCAAAAAGAGCATTTGGTGAGGAATTAGAATTTGAGCAAAAGCTAACAATATTAAAAAGCGCTGCAACGCTTGCAGGTTTTTATCCAGAATTTGAGCAAACGGTGAAAAAACAAAAATCTATTTTCAAATTTTCAATTGTCCATTTAAAGAAGTGGCAGAAGAACATTCGGAAACAGTTTGCAGTATGCACCATGAATTTCTAATGGGAATGTTTGGAGCACTATTTGAATCCGTTGAGTTGATTGAAAAAGAAAATATTATTTCTGGCTGCGAAACTTGTTCATATCAAGCGCTGGTTACAAACTAATTCGAAACCATTATTTACATTATGCCTCCTTTTCCTTATAATATTGTAATGATGGTATCGTAGGGTAAAAGGAGGGGGATACATATGGATCGCATGTTCAGAGTTTGTGGTTTCTGGACGGGCATTTTTACAGTTATGTTTTATCTAGGTGATATGGATAAAACGGCAATGCTATTCTTAGCCCAAACAGGTTTTTTCGTTCTGCTTAGCTATCTTAAATTATCCGAGCGCATGTATTTGTGGGTATTCGGAGCATATTTAACAGTTTTCTTCGCAGGTTTCACTTATTGGACTACGTTCATGATGGTGCCTGGTGCAGGTCATTGAGAAACATTTAGAAAAAACGTCGGTATTAGACTGTCCTAGTGATTTG
>NZ_JAGGQR010000067.1:0-19936 GCF_018613205.1 Bacillus sp. ISL-46 | reverse complement strand
TGAATCAGCAGTAGTAGTAATAGTCATAAGAGCAAAATATTTTCGATAGGAACGATCACCGAGTAAGTAACGAACAGAAAACCGCTGCACGATAAAACCGATGGTAAGGACAAACAACGCCAGCAGCCATGATAAGGAATCGAGCCGCCAAGGGCCATAAATCATGGTCTCATTGTTCGTAACAAGGGAAAGCAGGGCAGCGATCGGGGGCAACAATGTGACACCGACGTGAAGCCGAACAAAAGACAGCGGAACCCTTGGGTATAACAGGAATAGCGCGCTAAGCACCGATATGGCAAGCAATCCAAAAAATATTTCTGGCAGAGAAATCAACATTTTACTTCCCCCCATCGATGTATGGAAGAAACCAACATTCCGAAAATATGACTTTGGCCAATTTCCTTCATTATGCTACATTCCTTTCTGTTTTATTTTTAAAAACAAAAAAACCGACAATTTTTTAAGCATAATGGTTAAAACCATTAAACTTTGAAAATTGTCGGTTTACTTTTAACGGGCCCAGTAAGGCCTTTTAATAGTCTACCTAATTTTGTAATTTACTTTTTTCCAATAAGAAAGTATATTTACAGTTGTCCTCTTTATTATAGATTACGTTTTCATATAGTCAATAGAAAGTTATTAACCTCATGCTAAGGTAACCTATTTATTTAGAGAAATCAATTAAAGAATTAATTTATAGTAGTAATGTTACTATTTATCAAACATTCTGTCAAGTTAAAATTTGTTCCAAACTTACTCATTGTGAATTTCAAGGAACGAGAACCTCATTTCCACTCTATCGTTTAGCAGCACCCATTCAAGGAAAAAAAGGGCTTCTTCGCTCCATACAAACCACCCAAGCCAACGGAGTTCCAGTCAAAATGGTCTTCGTTCGTAACCGTAATAAAAAGAGCGAGTGGCTAGCTATTTTGAGTACAGACTGTACGTTAAATGACCAAGAAATTATCAAAATATACGGCATGAGATGGGACATTGAAGTCTTTTTCAAGACAACGAAATCCTTATTAAAACTCCAAAAGGAGTTTCAAGGTCGTTCCTATGATTCCTTAATTAGTCATACAACGATTGTCTTTTCACGATACATTGTACTGTCATGGCAAAACCGATGTAGCAGGGACGAAAGAACACTAGGTGGTATGTTTTATGAACTTTGTGATGAAATCAGTGACCTCGATTGGGCTACTGCGCTTCAGCAATTAATCGAGCTTCTTGAAGATACCCTTAAAGAGAGTAACAAGAAAATTCAAAAGTTAATCAAAAATCAACTACAACAATGGATCGCTGGCTTACCCAACTATATCAAGGCATACCTGCCTATTTCAGTGTGCGAAAGTTGAGTTATAATAATTGTAGCCAAGTGACCCCTAAGAACTTGGTGTTTACGTCATAAGAATCCGTCCTTAACTACCATTGAGGATGGATTCTTTTGTGCATTTTTACTTTTCATATACTTTTTTAAATACTAAACATGGATCAAAATCGTCATAAAGGAGTCATTTCTATCTTCAACTGCTTACTTTAGTTTATGTACGTTTCTTCACAATCTCTTACTAAGATTAAATTAAATATCCAGTCTTTGAAAGTCTTGTTCCATTAAGTGGCCCGATTGCGGAACAAAAAAAATCCTGCATCAATACAGGACTTTTGATCAATCTTTTTTATAAACGGTGCAACTTTATTACAAACGGTTAAACTTTGTTTTAAACGGTCAAACTTTATTTTAAATTTACACCAAGCATTCACGCTGCCAAGCACACAAAAGAAGAGTAGCAATCACTACTCTTCTTGGAACTTTTATATACCTTTGACAATGGATTTGATTAATGACGGATTTGCCACTTTGGACGTTTATTTGGAGAGAAGAAGCTATCTCTTGTCTTTCTTACATTCAGTCTGTTTTCGCACATCAAGTTTGCTGCCTCTACAGTTGTAATATTTTCATTTTCTGATTGTTTTAGAACCTCAAGGATGGAACGATAAATGTTTTTCGTTTTACTTAATACTCGGCTTTTGTTCGGTCCATATAGTTCATCCGCTACTTGGATAACGCCGCCGCTATTTACAATATAATCAGGTGCATAGAGGATTCCTCTTTCTTTTAAAACTTTAGCATGGCTTTCATGAAGAAGTTGGTTATTTGCCGCACCCGCAATTCCTTGTACTTTTAGTTGATCAATGGTTTGATCATTGATAATGCCCCCAATGGCACATGGAACGAATATATCCGCATCCATTCCATAAATTTCATGACCTTCGACAGCGATTGCTTTTCCGCCCATTTGTTTTGCTTTTTCTACTAATGCTTGTACTGCTTCGTCGGAAACATCTGTAACATATAAATCAGCCCCATGTTCTAGTAGATGTTCTGCCACTTTAAAACCAACTTTACCTAATCCTTGAACAGCAAATCTCTTTCCAGTTAAATTTTCGTGTCCCCATAATGTATTGGCAACTGCCTGAATACTGTATAAAATTCCAAGGGCTGTAGGAATTGATGTTTCACCGCCCCCACCGTACTCCTCTGGTAAACCTGCAATACAGTTTGTTTCTTTATGTGCATGAACGAAATCGTCTAGGACGGTCCCCATGTCCGTTCCCGTATAAAATCGACCATTTAAGGAATCAATAAATTGTCCATATGCGCGGAATAATTCCGGAGTTTTATCCTTTGTTGGGTCTCCAATAATAACGCCTTTACCACCACCGAAGTCATTATCAGCTGCAGCGTTTTTGTATGTCATCCCTTTTGATAATCGTAAAGCATCTTCTAAGGCTTCCTCAAATGTGTGGTAAGGTCTCATTCTCGTACCGCCTAATGCTGGACCAAGAGTAGTATCATGAATTGCAATGATGGCTTTCAATCCTGTTGCTGGATCATTACAGAATAATACTTGTTCATGGCCTTGAATTTTAGTAAACATGTCGAATGAACCTGTTGATTGTATAGTTGTATTTTCTGTTGGTAATGTCAATGTCATTTTGATTTCCTCCTAGTAAGTTGGTAAGTTATTAACCTTCCATTACATTTCTTGTTATTTCAATTGTGTCTTCAGCTATTTCTTTTTCTTCTTCTTGCAAAGGTGCCAAACCAATTCCGGTATAACCATAGATAATCGCAACAATCGGCGTGATCATACTAATAAAGACATAAGGGACATATTCCATGCCTATATTTAAAGTGGACATAATAAAGACTCCTGTTACTCCCCATGGGATCATTGGATGGATGATTGTCCCTGCATCTTCCAACGTTCTAGATAAATTTTTAGGATGGAGTTTTACCTTTTTATAAGCTGATTCAAATAACTGACCAGGTAAAATGATGGATAGATACTGTTCACCGGTAGTTAGGTTAATGCCAAGGCAAGAGAAGACGGTTGCTGTGATAACATTTCCCCTACTTTTCAACATTTTTTGAATTCCCTCAATAATGGAGTGGGCTATACCAATTTGTTGGATGATTCCTCCAAAGGCAAGTGATATTAAAATGAGTGAAACCCCAAATAACATACTGCTTAACCCACCAAGAGAAAGTAAATTATCAATCGCTTCTACACCTGTTTCTGCAACATAACCATTATGTGCTGTTCCTATAATGGTCTCAATCGTGACATTTGGAACAGTATAGAAAGTGGTTAAAACAGCTACGATTAAACCGAGCACAAGTGATGGAATAGGACTCACACGTTTTACAGCTAGAATAATGATTAACAGTGGCGAAAGGAGTGTGATGGGTGTAATCATGAATTCGTCATTTAGAACATTAATAATTGTTTCGATTTGCTTACTATCTACATTGCCCTTATCCAGAAATAATCCGATAGAGGTAAATGCAGCCAATGTGATGATATAACTCGGAATTGTTGTCCATAGCATATGTTTAATATGTTCAAAAATATTTACTTTTGCTGTTGCTGATGCAAGGTTAGTAGTATCTGAAAGTGGAGAGATTTTATCTCCAAAAATAGCTCCGGAGACAATCGCACCAGCTGTCATTGCTGGAGAAATGTCTAAAGCATAGGCAATTCCCATTAAAGAAACCCCGATAGTACCAATAGTGCTCCATGAACTTCCACAGAAAATTGAGACAATTGAACAGATCAATAATGTTGACATTAAGAAAAATTCAGGAGATAAGATATGTAAACCATAATAAGTAATTGTTGGGACTGTTCCATTTAGAACCCATACTCCTATTAATATTCCAATTAAACAGAGAATTAAGATGGATGGGATTCCGTAAAAAATCCCTTTTGCCATGGCATTCTCCAACTCTTTCCATTTGCAACCCAATGTAAGGCCATAACAGGCAACGAGAATCGTTGCGGCGACAATCGGAATATGAGGCGCGACACCATAATGAAGAATACTTATACCTAATAAAGTAATAACACTCAGCACAACCACTATCGAGGCTAGAAATGAAGGTTTTTTCATAGATCTTCTCCCTTATCTTTTTATGAGTACTGCATCTTAAGGATTACAATGGCTTCTTTTTATGGAGAACGCTTACAATTGATCGTAGACAGTAGAAAATTTCTAGTTACAATAACACCAAGTTTATTTATTGCTACTTCCATTCTTTATTGATATTTTAAATGTAGATTATTTTTTTCTTACTTTACTTTTTGCCACCCATTTTATCGGGTGGCACTTTTCTATTCTAAAAATGGAAAGTATTCATGTCTAACAGAGTTAAGGAATGGAACTTATTTTGGGGCCCAACTATATTTATAATTGGAGTCTTCCGAAATATTGGTCTGATTTACCACTCTTAAAGGTCTGAATGTGTCAATCATAACTGCTAATTCCAATGTTTCCTTTTTTCCTATACTCGCTTCAATAGTTCCAGGGTGCGGACCATGAGGAATACCAGAAGGATGTAGGGTAATTGAACCTTCATTTATTCCTTTTCGACTCATAAAATTCCCCTCTACATAATAGAGAACTTCATCACTATCCACATTGCTATGATAGTAAGGTGCTGGGATCGCATCAGGATGATAGTCATATAGTCTAGGAACAAAAGAACAAATAACAAAATTATGTCCTTCAAACATTTGATGAATTGGTGGCGGCATATGAATTCTGCCTGTTATTGGCTCGAAATCTCTAATATTAATTTTCCATGGATATAAATATCCATCCCATCCTTCAACATTCATTGGATGGTGGCTTAGAAAATGAGAATGAAGGAATCCTCTTGATTTTGTTCTTACTTCAAAACTTCCCTTTTCCGAAAAAGTTTCAAGTTTTTCCGGCCCAAAAATATCTCTTTCACAGAACGGGCTATGTTCAAGAAGTTGGCCATGCTCATTTCGATAACGTTTCGGTGTTGTAATCCAGCTGGTTGTTTCAATCACTAGAAGCTTGGTTTCCTCATTATTAGGTACTACTCTGTAAATAGTTCCAACCGGAATAACAATATAGTCCCCTGGTTCATAGTGAATAGTTCCAAACATACTTTCTATTTTCCCAGTGCCATAGTGAATAAAAAGTAATTCGTCCCCGTCGCTGTTCCGGTAGTAATAGTCCATACTTTTAGTTGTTTTTGCTACTCCGATTAGCAAGTCGTCATTACCAAGAATGAACTGTCTCCCACTAACAGCATCACCAAGATTGGATTCAAAATCCGTTTGAAAATGACGGTGGCATAAATCCTTTTGTTCCTCGTATTCAAGGTGACAGTCTGCATATAGTTCAGATTTTACAATTTCTGTAGGAGCATCATGATGATAAAGAATGGATTGTATACCAGAGAACCCTTTTGTCCCCATGACTTGCTCACGATAAAGAGACTCATCTTCTTTTCGAAAAGCAGTATGTCTCTTTCTAGGAATGTTTCCTAGTTTTTTGTAAAACGGCATAACGATTCCTCCTTGATGATAGATTAGTAGAAAAAAGGTTTATTTTTAGACTTTAGAGTATTCTAGTGCGGGGAGAATACACCCAGTCACTTCACCAAATCCGATGCGATAGCCATCTCCTTGACACCACGCAGTGAGGGTCAATTCATCGCCATCTTCTAACCAATTCCGCTGTTCACCATTATTCATTTGAATGGGTTCAGATCCCCCCCATGTTAATTCCAATAAGCTGCCTCGTGATTCAGGTGTTGATCCACTAATGGTTCCCGAAGCTAGCAAGTCCCCTGTACGTAAATTACAACCACCTACCGTATGATGAGCGATTTGCTGAGCCATGCTCCAGTAGAGGTGGCGGAAGTTACTTTGACAAATGCGCTGCGGTGAATCCATCTTTTCTCCGCGGAGATGTACTTCTAATTGAATATCAAAGGATCCTTTTCTAGATTGTTGTAAATATGGAAGTTGCTCCACTTCTGGTTTAGGCCCATCTACTCGGAAGGGCTCTAGCGCCTCTAGTGGTACAACCCAAGGTGAGATCGAGGTAGCAAAGTTTTTGCCTAGGAAAGGTCCTAGTGGCTGATACTCCCAAGATTGAATATCGCGTGCACTCCAATCATTCACAAGAACGAGACCAAAGATATGATCCTCCGCTTCATCAACTGGAATCGATTTTCCAAGATTGTTGCCAGGGCCGATAAACCATCCCATTTCTAATTCAAAATCAAAACGAAGGGAAGGCCCAAATATAGGAGTGTCACTTTCTGGCGTTTTCATTTGACCAAGTGGTCGGCGTACATCTGTACCACTTAATACGATTGAGCTAGCACGTCCGTGATATCCAACCGGTAGATTCAACCAGTTCGGCATTAATGCATTCTCTTTCCCCCGAAACATTATCCCTACATTCATCGCATGTTCTTTTGAGGCATAAAAATCTGTGTAATCACCAATTTCTACAGGTAAAAGCATTTCAACATCCTTTTGTTGATAAAATGCTTGGTCACGAAGGGTAGAATTGTCCCGAAGAGTTGGTTCATCAGAACTTAACAGGTTTTGAAGGCTTGTACGAACTGCGCTCCATACTTTCCGGTTCGTCTTCATAAATGCATTAAGGGTGGATTGTTTAAAAACTTCTTGTCCCTGTAATTCTGGGATGTTTAAAAGTCCCGCATCTTCTATAACCGAAAGATCTAAGACGAAATCTCCTATCGCCATACCAACACGAGGAGAGCCTCCATTTTTAGGTTGGAATACCCCATAAGGAAGGTTTTGAATTGGGAAATGGGAATCTGCTTTAACTTCAATAAACGAATGATTCATTATATATCCTCCTTTATGTTACAAAATATCCAATGCCTTCATGTCTTCACGCGGTTCATTGAAACTACAACATCCATATGAACGTAATACTGAGTCACGAAGACTTTTAATTTCGTCACTGGTCATTTTTAAACCACACCAAGAAATTTCATTCGGATGAAAAGTAAAGTTGCTTACCTCTTCATCAGCGAGTATCTTCTCTATCGTTGGTAAATCAAGATGATGAAGATGGGTCAACATTCCTGCTACAAATACATTGATGAATCCATGCATTTTTGCACCAATCTCTTCTCGATACATTCGAATTGGATGATGTAGTCCAGCCGTGAATTTCATTGCAAGATTTCGGTCACGGCCTCCTTTTATTGCCACCGCTACCTGTCTCGGAGTTGGAAAAACATCGGCTGTTATGCCACCAGTACGGAGTTTAAATCCTAAAGCCACTGGACTTTCGCTATTATGGGCAGCAATAACATCTAAAGATTTATGTAATGTTTTTTCCCATTCAGCATTTAAAGGTGCAGGAACCTCACAATAAGTTTGTAATCCAAGTTTCACTGTTTCTTTAGAGGTTATATTTAATAGATTCAAGTCTGGTATATTGGGAGGTAATGGCATTTCCAAAGTGGTTATTTGTACAACCTGACCATGGCGCTCCCGAAATAAATCAATTTTTTTCAAATCAGCAAGCAAACCTTTATAATATTCTGTTGGATTACTAGTTTTCGTTCCCACTGCTGAAATCGTTAACGGCCGTTCGTTTGAAAACAAAGTAATATATGGATCCAGTTCATCTAAACGGGACGCCTGGACGATAAACGGTCCAAGCATCCATGAATCCTTGTCCAACTGATAGGAAGCATAGTTACAAATTGCTTCATCTAAGGTAAGACTTGTTGGTGGAAACAATCCTGCATAATCGATTAACTGATTCAAAAAGGGATATAGACTAGTATTTTGAGTGAAATTATCTATTCTATCATCTAATTTCATGTGCTCCTCCCCTTTATTGGTTCATAATAAGATACTGCCGCATCATTATTTCTTACAAATTCCCTCTGCGAGCTTGTTCTCTTTCGATGGATTCGAATAATGCTTTAAAGTTGCCTTCTCCAAAACCTCGAGATCCTTTTCGCTGAATGATTTCAAAAAATACAGTTGGACGATCCATAATTGGTTTTGTGAAAATCTGCAATAAGTATCCTTCATCATCACGGTCTACAAGGATTTTTAGCTCACGTAATTTCTCAATACTTTCATCAATTTCGCCCACTCGTTCTGTCAGCATATCGTAGTAGCTGTCAGGAGTATCAAGAAATTCCACCCCGTTGGCCTTTAAAGCTTTGACCGTTGCAACGATATCATTCGTTAGTACAGCAACATGTTGAACTCCTGCTCCGTTATAATAATCAAGATATTCCTCGATTTGGGACTTGCGTTTACTATCCGCTGGTTCGTTAATAGGGAATTTAATTCTTCCACCGTTATGCATAACTTTTGACATAAGGGCAGAATATTCAGTACTGATGTCTTCATCATCAAAATGAATCATTTGTTTAAAGCCCATTACCATTTCGTAGTAGGAAACCCATTCTTCCATATGTTCTACATTTCCAACAATATGGTCGACTCCAATTAATCCTGTTTCAGCAACAGGAAAATCAAAATCTGCTTTTTGATATCCTGGTAAAAATTCACCCTTATAATCATCTCTTTCAATCAGTGTGTGAATAGTATCACCGTATGTTCCGATAATTGCCTTTTTAACTGATCCATTTTCATCTTCCAACACTTGAGGTTCCATGATTGGAATACCACCACGTGAGATCGCTTCTTTGTAAGCGTCTTCAACATTATTCACACGTAAAGCGACATCTTTTACACCATCACCATGTAGTTTTACAAACTCAGCAATCGGATGATCGGATTGAAGAGCACCAGTTATAACAAAACGAATGTTTTTTTGTTGAAGAACATAAGAAACTTTATCCCTTTGACCTGTCTCTAATCCTGAATAAGCAAGGGGACGAAAACCATATCCGTTGCATAAGTAAAAAGTTGTTTGTTTAGCGTTGCCAACGTAAAACTCAATATAATCAATATCTTTTATAGCGAAAAATTCCTTTTCTAGTACATTCTTTTCTACCCCAGTTTGTTTTTTCATAATGTATCCTCCCTTTGTTTGCTTTCGCTAGTTCCACTATTGAAAATGTTTTGAATTTTGTAACATTCACTAGTTTCACTATTGAAAATGTTTGGAATTTTGTAACAGTATCGCCATTATAAAGTCAAAAATATTATTATGCAAAAACTTCCGTTAAAACCAAAAAACGACGAAGCGTTACCGGGTTAAAGCGTTTTTCCTTTGATGTATGCGTTTGCATTTACAGATTTTTCTGAATATAATTAGTTCCACTATCAGCTAAAAGGGAGGAAAAGTTATGGCATGTATAGTAAAATTTTGCACTTCAAATTACATCAACGGATCCTATGAAATCAAGGAAATGGCGGAACAAAACCATAATATAACGATTGAAGAAGATTACTGTCTGGGTAATTGTGGGCAATGCATGACAGAGAGTTTTGCAGTCATTAACCAAAAACCTGTAGTAGTAGAAAAATATGAAGAACTTTTAGAAAAGATAGAGGCAAAGTAGAAAATTGACGAATATTGTTGAAAAGTTTTTTAATTATTTTTTGAGAAAAAAGATAGTTAGCATGAAAAAAGCAAAAAAATATTTTTTGGGCACAAAATAAAAAGGTGAGACACTACAAATTAAGTAGGTTGCTCACCTCTTTTTTGAAATAATAGACTTTATCAGTGCCCTCTTATATCGCAGCTCGATTTTTTCATTCTTTGATAATTTGTAACTACTCAGCCATAGGTTTTCATTAAGTGACTCGTTTTTTCTATTTTTCATAGGTTTATCTCTTCTAAATCCCGTCAACACTGATACCACATCATGGATCAGGAGGTGAAGAGGATGAAACAAGAAGAGATTTTACGTGTGTACCATCAAGGACCGGACGTTGTCGTGAAACTTGTATCCTGTTGCTTTAAAATAAAGTTTAATCAAAAACACCTCATAAACCAGCATTTTGCGATAAATAAAAAGAATCCATTTTGAAAAAAAGATTGATCAAAATGGATTCTTATCCATCAGAATTAAGTTTCGGTTTTATAAAAAAGTTTGATCATTTTCTACCTGTGTTGCTCCACAATCGTTAGCAATAGGTAGCGTTTGAAGTAATCTCCAGCTTTTCCCCTGCTCCACACGGAGTGTGATAGTTTCCCATCGTTCCGCGCTCCATCTAACGATATTACTAGATTATAAGTTCCATGTTACTCATAGAATTGGGGTCATCAGATTGATTCCATTCCGCATTTTTAGGTGCCATTCCGAGAACAGTCTTGCACTCCGTTAATGGCGTTATAAAGATGAACCATTTCATGAAGCATCGTGTCCATTGTTTCCATGAACTCAATATCTAAATATTCCGCTCCAATATTCAACTCATATCGCTTGTTTTTTCCTTCTTTGTCTCTCCATACTTCATTAGTGGAACACCAGCCCATAGATTTTCTTTTTCCTCCGCTTTGAATCGTGATGGCCGGTTCTGGAAGCTCCCCTTTAAAAAATTCTTCATTTAGTTTTTGAAAAGCTATATGCAATTCGTCAATCGCTTTTTGAATGTTACATGGTAGACAACCATGCCGCGCTGCGGCACCATCAAATGAATGAAAATGGTTCATAATCCCGTCTAGTTTTCATTGTACCTGTCAATCCTTTTTATAGGCTGGCGAAGGAAGGTCGTTCAACTATGGTGCCTCGAGCCCGCATGGTAGACTGATTTTTAACGACCAGGTGCACCACAAATTGTCGCTCCCTCACGGGAAGCACGCAGGATAGATTAATCTTATATGGTTGTTGCACCAGCCTTAATTTACTTCAGCCCGTAGAAAGGAAAATAATAATGGATGTTGTTAATGAACGATGTTGTGGATTAGATATTCACAAGAAGAGCATTACGGCTTGTGCCATTACTCCAAAAGGAAAGGAGATTCAAACATTTGGTACGATGACACACGATCTGATTCAATTAATAGATTGGATTAAAAGTAAATGCTGTTCTCACGCTGCTATGGAAAGTACCGGTGTTTATTGGAAACCAATATACAACCTTCTCGAATTAGAAGACATTCAACCCATGGTGGTCAACGCTGCTCACATCAAGGCTGTCCCAGGACGTAAAACCGACGTTAAAGATGCAGAATGGATCGCAAAATTGCTTCGTCATGGTCTTCTTCAACACAGCTACATTCCGAATCGAGATCAAAGGGAATTACGGGAACTTGTTCGATACCGCCGAAGTCTTATTGAAGAAAGAGCAAGAGAAATAAGTAGAATTCAGAAAGTGTTGGAAGGTGCTAATATCAAACTTTCCTCCGTTGCAACAGACATTATGGGTGTGTCCGGACGATCAATGATTGAGGGACTCATCAATGGGATCGATGATCCTCAAGTATTAGCTGGAATGGCAAAAAGAAGTATGAAAAAGAAAAAGGATGATTTGGAACGTGCCTTATTCGGATCCGTCGGACTCCATCAAAAGATGATGTTAAAAACTCAGCTTTCACATATCGACTTTTTGGATCAACAAATCAAAATGTTAAGTGAAGAAGTCCAACAACGCATGCAACCATATGAAGAAGATATTGAATTACTAGATTCAATTCCAGGTATAGGTAGAAGCCATGCGGAACAACTTTTGGCTGAAATAGGACTAGGAAAAGAAATTGCGAAGCAATTTCCTACAGCCGCCCATCTATGTTCATGGGCTGGGATGGTTCCAGGTAATAACGAAAGTGCTGGAAAAAAAAAGTCCGGTAAAACCAGAAAAGGTAATAATAAGTTGCGAGCGGCACTTGTTGAAGCAGCACATTCGGCGGCAAAAACCAAAAACACTTATCTCTCTTCTCAATATCAACGCTTCGCAGCGAGAATTGGAAAAAAACGTGCGGCAGTTGCGGTTGGACATACCATTTTAACGATTGTTTATCATTTGTTAAACAAAAGGCAACTTTATGTTGAGTTAGGTGCAGATTACTTTGATCGACGAAAAAAAGAAATAGTGATCAAACAATCTATTAAACGACTAGAGGTACTTGGTTGTAAAGTAACGGTTGAAGCTATAGCCTAATGAAGGCAACATAAATTGTTAATTAAGAGCCCAGATCCTTTTTTTTAACGGATTTTAATGGGTCTAGTTTCGTATTGCCCAAAATCCCACATAATCGTTTTATTTTCAGGATAGTTGAACAAGAAAGTATTTAATTCAAAGTTTTGAACCACACCAAGGACAAAAAGAAGTCCTAATACTTGGTGCCACCATCATTATTGGAACTTTCCCCCTTATAGTCTTCGGTAACAGAACTATTATTTGCTTTATTAAAAACATTAATAACAGGTTTGAAAAACATAGAAGAATATCTCCCCGGCAAAAATTTAATACTAACCTTGTACATATTTCGTTATTTAATCTATTAAGTTTTTTTTTCACATTGAAAAAGTATGCGTCATCATCCTTTTTCATTTATCTAAGAGGTGAAGAGAATAAAAAGCACTATGGAAAAGATAAGAATGTGTACAAAGAGAATTCCATTTACATCAAAAATGAAAATATCTTAGCAGGAGGAAGTTCATATGTCCTTGCAAGGCAAAACCGTCATCGTCACAGGCGGTGGCCGCGGTATTGGTGCTGCTGTTTCAAAAATGTTTGCGTTAAGGGGGGCAAATGTTGTAGTCAATTTTCTTCAAAATGAAGAAGCAGCCAGACGAATTGTTGATGAAGTTCGTGAATCAGGGGGGATAGCAGAAGCAATTCAAGCAGATATTGCAGATCCCGGGTCTTGTCAAAGACTCGTAGAACCCAAAATTATTTCCCCGGAGGAATTGACGTTTTGGTTGCGAATGCCACCCCTTTATTTGGTGCAAATCCATTTGAAACGTTAAGTTGGGAAGAATTTTCGGGAACGATTAATGGCGATTTAAAATCGGTTTTTTATCCAACCAAAGCCGTTATTTCTGAAATGAAAAGGCAAAAAGAAGGCCGTATTGTCTATGTTTCAAGTTTACCTGCTAAAAAGATAAGTCAAGGAATGGTCTCGCATGGTGTAACTCGTTCTGCATTAACAACATTTGCTTAATACATCGCTAAGGAATATGGTCCATTCGGTATCACTGCAAATATTGTAACACCCGGTATGGTCGAAACCGAACGAACAAAAGAATTGGCTGCTCCAAAGCAATTCATTGCTTCTCAGACACCTTTAGGACGAATTGCAACTCCTGAAGATGTTGCGAATGCCATCGCTTTTTTTGCTGAAGAAAAAAGCAGTTTTATAACAGGAGTAGAGATGGAAATAGATGGGGGCTTACATCTTTAAACAGAGGGTTTTTTATTTTTATAAATCTACTATGTTTTCAAAAAGGAGGAGTATTATTGACTAATGTATTGGCAATTTTATCAAGTCGATATAAGGATAAAAAAATTATTATGAAACTGGATGGTGGGGAGAAGAATTATTTACCCCACTTAAGTTATTGGAGGCTGCGGGACATCAGGTAGACCTTGCTTCTCCACTTGGAGGAAAGCCACAAATTGATGTAGTGAGTCTTAATCCAGAATTTGACCCCCAAGGAACATTTAAAGCCCTTTATGAATCCGGCAGAGCTGATGATACACAAAAAACTGTCGGAAGTAAATCCCAAGGTATATGATGTTATTCTTGTTGTCGGTGGACATGGTGCAATGTATGACTTGGCAAAAAACTCAGATTTACATATGATCATCAATTCTATTTATGATCAGGGCGGAATAGTGGCAGCGGTTTGTCACGGGCCTGCCCCCCTGATCTGGACAATTCGTCCTGATGGAAAAAGCATCATAGCTGGCAAAAAGGTCACTGGTTTCCCCGATGCTTTGGAACCTGAGGGAATATTAGTGTCCTCCCCTTTAGTCTCGAACAGGAAATGCGAAAAATTGCGGAGTATATCCTTAATTTAGAAGAAAAAGCTTATGTTGTTTGGAGCGATGAACAAATTGTAATCGGTCGAGACCCTTTTTCATCCGAACTCCTCGGTGAAGAACTAGTAAAAGCACTAAAGAATAGATAAAGGATGCAGGAAATGGCACTGCTAATAGGAGCTATTCCGGTGAACGCATTATTGACATGTAAAACCTCGAAGTTTATTTGGTATGAACTTTTTTTAGAAATTTTTTAATAGCGAATAGAGGTTGATTAATTTGAAGGCAATTGTTATTGAACAATATGGTGGAAAAGAAGAATTAAAGGAAAAAGAAATATTAAAGCCAACTCCTCAAGAAAATCAGGTTGTCGTAAAGCTGCATGCAACATCCATTAATCCTATTGACTGGAAACTGCGTGAAGGTTATTTAAAGACAATGCTGCCATTTGATTTTCCAATAATATTAGGATGGGATGCAGCTGGAGAAATTGATGAATTAGGTACCAATGTAAATAATTTTAAAGTAGGAGACAGGGTCTTTGCCCGTCCAGAAACAACAAATAGAGGAACCTATGCGGAATATACAGCAATTGATTCTCATCTAGTCGCCAAAATTCCTGATAATATTAGCTTTGAAGAAGCCGCCTGTGTACCTTTAGCTGGACTCACAGCTTGGCAATGTTTATTTGAGTTTGGAGAAGTTAAAAAGGATGATAAAGTACTCATTCATGCAGGTGCGGGAGGCGTAGGGACTTTTGCCATCCAACTTGCCAAACATGCCGGTGCCTATGTTGCTACAACAGCTGGTACCCATAATGTTGAGTTTTTAAAGTCGCTAGGTGCCGATGAAGTTATTGATTATAAAATGCAAGATTTTGAAAACATTCTTAAAGACTTTGACTTCGTTCTTGATTCATTAGGAGGGGAAAACCAAGAAAAAAGCTTTACAGTTTTAAAGGAAGGAGGTAGATTAGCATCTATTGTTTCTGAACCTAATCAACAAAAAGCTGAACAGAAAAAGATTAAATCCGGGCTTGTTTGGCTGACTCCTAATGGAGAACAATTAGCAAAAATAGCTGAACTTCTCCAACAAGGCAAATTAAAAGTTATAATTGGACATAAATTTCCACTAACCGAAGAAGGAATAAAAGAAGCTCATGCACTAAGTGAAACTCACCATGCAAAAGGAAAAATCGTCATTGAAATAAAAACATCTAATGATTAAGACATTTCTATTTATGCAATATTAATGATAAAGTTTTACCTATGATAGCCATCTATAAAAAGTAAGGCGTCAAGTTGGCTTATAGACGCCTTACTTTTTGTTTTTCCTTGAATGGAGTCTTGTAATTATTTTTTAACGAGTTAAAACCTCATTTACTTATAGTACCTTTTGTGACCGGTCGTAAAAAGGGCACGACTTCCTATGGCTTCGCCAATGCAGAGAGAAACAATATACTAATAAGGGATAGCAGTGCTAGCTTCTTCAATAAAAACCCTATTTCAACACATGTTTTTTTTATTATTCGCATTAATAAAACGAACTATTTCGGAAATATTTCCAATAAAAAGTTTAAATATTAATACTCTTGTGCCAGAAAGCTCTACCAAAACTAACTAGCCCCGTTACTTCAATAAAAAAAGCGTCTCCACCTTATTGTATAAACCTGCCACGTTAGTCGAATAAAAAGAAGCTGCAACAAATGACAGCTTCGTTCTTTTACTCTTGCACCCGTTACTTTAAGTACAATACTTCACAAAATCTAACGATTACGTTATATATGGTTTCGACTTGATTTACTAATAAGTTAACTATTATATAGCATCATTTTTTAATTAATCATTATAATTAAAACATTGCCAAGAGGTTAACCCTTAAACGGTTATCGTTATTTCCCTTAATTCCTTTATTGGTGCAAAATACCACTCAATATTATTAAAGTTACTGAAACTTACTAAGTATGTTTGGTGTTTGTTTCTAAGACTCAAGGGTTGATCAGGAACCCTTACTAATAAATTTTGTCCATTATATATTAATTTCCAATAATAAAAATTACCTGTATTTATAGCTCTGACTCCCAAAAACAGCATTTTCTCTAAGCCGCCAAATTTCGTTAATAGTTTAAGTAATTCATCAACTAATAAATAATAATTGTCAGGTAACTCTCTCTTTTTTGAATCACTCATACTCCCTTCTCCCCTTAAAAAATCTAATTATGATATATGTAAACTTTATCCGCTTATATCTTTACAATATCTTATGACGAATAAATTTTCTTATGAATACTGTTACTAAATTAGTTTTATTTAATATTGAAGTAGGAGTTCCTTTTCTTTCTTCCAGTAAACAGCCCTTTAGTTGAATAAAAAAAGCCGTCTGAAATGACAGCCCGATCTTTAACTCTTGCACCCGTTAGCTTAAGTACAATCTTTCACAAACTTACTTTAGAATAAGAAAAAGAGATGCCGTAGCTACCCCATTTATTCATTGTATAAGACTAAACGTTTTTGGTTTTCAACCATTCATTTTCTAAAATACTCATTTCCCATAAACTCCAGTATTCATCACCATTTTTTCTTGAATCTCGTAGTAAACCCTCTTTTATAAATCCTGCTTTTTCATAACAGGCGATGGCAGAAACATTAAAGTCAAATACCCCAAGACTAACTCTATGTAGTTGAAGTTCATCAAATGCGATTTTAAGGATTTCCTTAATCATTTGTCGACCTATTCCTTTACCTCTTGTGTTTTTATCACCGACTAATACTTTTCCAACTCTTGCAGATTTGTTTTTTCTATCAATTTTACCCAAAGAGATATGACCAACAGTTTCACCAGTTTCATTATCAATTACTTTATAAACCATAGTTTCAGCGTTTTCATTATCGGCATTCTCAATGTACTTTTCTAATTGAGTATCATTCAAGGGGTAATTAAACCCTGGACCTCCCCATTGAAGTAAAAATGCAGGTGAATCAATCCAATTGATAAGTTGTTTGAAATCAGAACGCTCAAAATACTTTAGCTCTACCATAAATACCTTCTCCTTTCGGTTTTTACTTTAATACTTTATCGCTTTATATAACTAAAGTATAACCTAAGAATTCCTTGTTCCTCAACTAAACTGCCCCGTTACTTGAATAAGAAAATGGCATTACCCCATTGTTGAAGTAATGCACCCGTTAGTTTAAGTGAAAAATTTCACAATTTTTCTTTTTAGGTAAGATATATTTTTCAGTATCTTTGCTGGATTTCCTACTACTATTGAATTAGCAGGTACATCTTTCTTGACAAGAGATTTATATTGACTTATTCACTAACAATCTTATCCACTTTAAATTTAAAGATAACAATGGAAATAATAAAAAATAACATATTGTTGAATACCAAAGTTTCCATTCGTTATATTGGAGCATTTTAAATTTTAAAGCAAAATATTCGTAAATAATTGAGATAAATACACATATAGCAATATAAAGACCTTGCTTAAACTTGGATTTATGAAAAGGGAAAAAATTTAGTGACAAAACATTTACCCCAATATAAATTGGAATTATAAACAAACAGGACCATTCAATATCATCTTCCCGCAAATAGTAGTACCACCTTAATTTAATTTCTAAATAAATATCTACAACTTCTTGCAAAACTAAAGCTGAAAATGCAGAAGCATAAAGCTCTATCGGGCTTAACCTTTTAGGAACAAACACTGTAATTAAGGTGAATATTATCGATGTTAAAATTAAAAATATCATAAAAATAACTCCACTTTTCTATTTTTCTCTCACTTTAAAACCTTCCTTATTTTTTTTATATTTTTCTTTTCTTTTCTAATTTATTCTTTCTATTCAAACTTTCTTATTAAACAAACCTGCCCCGTTAGTTTAAGTGAATACCTTCACAATATCCACTCTATATTTCATCATAATTATCCAATTTTATTGAAAAAGTTACTCAACAATCTGGCCCTATACATTAAAAAGAGCACATTTCTTGCTCAAGAAATGCGCCCGATTGCTGAATATCAATTAAATTTAAAGCTCCTAATTAGATAAACAAGAAGTGTTTTTAAATTTCGATTATGACCATATGTAAAATTCTAGAAAGTTAGCACATTAGCCTCCTTTTTTTTCATATACATCAAATATGGACAAGGAGAAGGGTGAGTATATAAATTGGCTAAACAAAGTCTTATTAAAGGTACAATCATTCTAACGATGGCAGCCTTTATCACAAGGTTATTGGGATTCGTAAACGGAATAGTGATGGCTAATATAATAGGACCTGAAGGCGTCGGTCTTATCATGATGGCAATGCCAGTTGCAGGACTCTTGATCACTTTAACTACGTTAGGTCTCCCTGTAGCCATATCAAAACTTGTAGCCGAAGCTGAAGTAAAGGGAGACCACCAAAGGGTTAAAAAAATACTTATCGTTTCTTTAGCGACGACAAGTATATTAGGTTTTGTATTAATGATTGGAACCTTTATGGGTGCTAAATTATTATCTTCAGTTTTCCTAACAGATAAAAGAGCTTATTATTCTTTGATCGCAGTGATTCCAATAGTACCTATCATTGCAGTATCTTCCGTCATCAAAGGGTATTTTCGCGGTAAACAAAATATGACACCCATTGCATTATCTCAAGTTATAGAACAGATTGTTAGAATAAGTTTTATCTTTATTTTAGTTCAATGGCTTCTTCCTTATGGAATCGAATTCGCTGCTGCTGGGGCAGTTCTGAGTGGCATAATTGGGGAAGGGATTTCTCTACTATACTTATCTTCTATATTTAGATGGTCGAAACAAAAACAGTTTAAGTTGCACCATTCATTCATTAAACAAATAAGTAAAGGAAAGCGAATATTTTATGATTTACTTCAAACGGGTCTACCTACAACAGGAAATGGGTTAATACAATCGATTATCGGGGTTATACAGCCCATTCTTATTACTCAAAGTTTGGCTTTGGCTGGTATTGGAACGGCACTAGCTACAAAACAGTACGGTATAATAATGGGATATGTTTTACCACTATTAATGCTCCCGGGTTTTATTACAAACTCTATGTCTGTTCCTTTAATTCCTGCTATTAGTGAGGCGAATGAAAAAAATGACTTATCACTTATTCATAATAGGACTCAGCAAGCTGTTAGAATTGCTTTAATTGTAGGAGTCCCAAGCACCATTATTTTATATCTTTTTGCAGAAATGTTAACAACCCTTATTTATAGGTCACCAGAAGCAGCTATTCTTTTAAAAATAATGGCCCCTTTTTACCTTTTACAATATTTTCGTGTACCTTTACAGTCAATCATAATAGGGGTAGGGAAAGCAAATGTTGTAATGATAAATGATTTAGTAGCTTCTATTTTCAAACTTGTACTAATCTTTGTTTTAGCTTCTAATCCTGACTTTGGTATTTATGGGGTATCTTTAGCAATATGTGCAAGCATAGTATTTGGAACTTCTCTACACTTTTTAACAATATCCAAAATAATTGGTTTTAATTTTATTCTAATTGACTTTATTAAAGTAATTTTTTCTGGTTTTATTATGGGTTACGTTGGTCTATTTACCTTTAGGTACTTTAGTGGTGAAATTAAAAGCCAAATAATACTATTAATCATTTCCTTAACGTTATCATTGTTAATATATTTATTATTCTTGATAAGTTTCAGGATACTCTTTAAAAAG
>NZ_JAGGQR010000066.1:528-32955 GCF_018613205.1 Bacillus sp. ISL-46 | reverse complement strand
AATCTGCTAGCAGCGTCATTGCACCGCTTGGGCCTATTAACACATTTGCAGCACGCAACCCTTGGGTAGGCTTGGAGGGAAAACCGTTTGAAAAAACTGTACGCTGGCTCAAAGATACTTGTGATGTGGATATCTACCCCAATGATTCCGTATTTCAGTCTGCAAAGGATCGAGGCGAGATTCATCGGGATTTTTTAGAAAAGGGGCTTCAACATTGGCTAAACTCACAGTCTTTGGAGTTGCCGCGTGAGGTTGCAGAGCGGTTTTGCCGGGCTGCACTTTTACAGAATCAACCATATTCAAGTACTTTGGAAGCACCTGAGTTAAAAAGCATGGCAAGAAAACTAAACCGTTTTGCATCCCAATTGACCGAAAAACATTCGGTCAAAACCTATAGCCAGCGCTTGGAACAGTTGGGAAAAGTGAATACAGCTCACGAGCTTAACCGCCATATTATCAAGTGGTGTAAATTGTTTTTGGATGAGTCTCAGGCTGTCTGGTCGATGCCTAACCGGGAAGAAGGTTTCTATCATGCGTGGCGGAAACTAGTCCAGCACGACCCGGCACTTAGCCGTAAGGTACGTAAACAACTAAGTGAGCTGCCGGAAGAAGCAGACGCTGCCTTAATGGAAGTTTTGCTTATTCTCGAAATTCCTTTTTCGGAAATCCAAGACTATTTTGAAGCACATTTCCTTGCTTTGCCGGGCTGGGGGGGAATGATGCTTTGGCGCTCACAGCAATCAGCAGAAGAAAGTTCACTGCTGCTTGACTATTTAGCTGTACGAATTTCGATGGAATGGGCTTTAGTTAAACCCTATCTTCCCTTGCCAGAAAAAAGAAATGATAAAGTAAATCTAAAACCATTAATTTCAGCCTGGGCGGAATGGGGGAACCTGCCAATCAATGTTTGGTCACAGTTATCCTCTACAGAAATAAAGGCACGTTTATCCCTTGCATATCGTTTTGATACGGTTCTGCGGAGTAACCTTTGGCTTGAAGCATGGGAAAAAACATATGAAGACCAATTAAAAACGATGATTACATCCCAACAGCCTGCTGTAGCGGCAGAAAATGTAAAGCCGGCACTCGCACAATTTGTATTTTGTATAGATGTGCGTTCAGAGCCTTTTCGCCGAAAACTTGAAAAAGCAGGAGATTTTGAGACTTTTGGAACAGCGGGATTTTTCGGATTGCCGATTGAAACCTGCGAGCTTGGCAGTAACCACACGCATAACTCTTTGCCGGTAATGTTTAAACCGCAATACAAAGTAAAAGAGTATTCATCAGAGTCTGAATCCTTTCAACAACGGCATCAGGCAGTCAGTTCATTAGGTTATACATTTAAAACGATGAAACATAATCTGGTTTCCAGCATGGTGCTTCCGGAAATTAGCGGTCCTTGGCTAAGCCTGCAAACGCTGGCTCGCAGCTTTATGCCGCAGAGTGCGGGCCGGATATTAAGTAAACTGCGCGAAACATGGCTGCACAAACCATCCACGGAACTCTCGCTTGACCATACGAACACATCGGAATCAGATCTGCAAATTGGCTTTTCGGTGAAAGAAAAAGTACACTATGTAGGGCAAGCTCTAAAAATGATGGGGCTAACCGATAACTTTGCACCGCTGGTGGTTATTTGCGGACATGGAAGTCACAGCACGAACAATCCATATAGTTCTGCACTCGACTGCGGTGCATGCGGAGGGGCATCAAGCGGATTCAATGCACGGGTGCTGGCAGCCTTGTGTAATCTTCCAAACGTAAGGAAGAGCCTTGAAACTGAGGGGATTATCATTCCGAAAGAAACCGTTTTTGCAGCTGCCGAGCATATTACCACACTTGATGAATTGCGTTGGCTTTATGTTCCGGAACTATCAGCTGAAGCTAAGGAAGCATTTAAACGTGTCCAAACCGCGTTGCCAAAGGTGAGTGAGGAAGCGAATGCCGAGCGGATTCTGCAATTACCAAATCTTGGGAACTATCTCAAGAATCCGAAGGCTGAGGCGCAGCGCCTTTCAGAAGATTGGAGTGAGGTCCGTCCGGAATGGGGCTTGGCGCGTAACGCCGCGTTTATCATCGGGGAACGCCGGCTGACCCAAGGCTGTAATCTGGGTGGAAGAGTTTTCCTCAATAATTATAATTGGAAGAAGGATAAAAACGGTGCTATCCTCGCCAACATTATTTCCGGTCCGGCAACAGTAGCTCAATGGATTAACCTGCAATATTATGCATCTACTGTTGCCCCTCATTATTATGGCAGCGGGAATAAAACAACCCAAACCGTGACAGCCGGTCTCGGGGTCATGCAGGGGAACGCCAGTGACTTATTATCCGGACTTCCCTGGCAGTCTGTTATGAAATCGGATGAAGAGGCATATCATGAGCCACTGCGTTTGCTGGTGGTCATTCAAGCACCGAGGGACTATGTGAAACGGATGCTGGACCACGATCATGCCTTTCATCAAAAAGTGAAAAACGGATGGATTCGGCTTGCGTCCATTGATCCGGAAGGACACTGGGAGAGTTGGTCTTAACCTCTTTCCCAGTTTATATATATGTCCTTGTGTGAAGGCTGCTTTTCTTTCCGGCGCTTTTGTAGCAATGGTACATAGATTTCCGAAAGAAAGTCGCCACATGGGAGGAAAAGATTGTTTTTTTAGAATATTATAAGCAATATTTGGCCATCTATGAATGTACTTTGAAAAAAGGAAAAGGAATCGGTATGGAAAAAACAAAAGGAACACTTGAAGCTGAAATAAGCAAAGCTTTAACACATTGGGAGAAAAATTATCTTGGACGAGGCTCCGTATCTGTTAAATCGGATATCTTACGGGATATGGTGATTGTAATACTCCACGGTATACTAACTCCTGCTGAATATACAGTATGTCTGGATAAAGAAGGATTGTTATCAGTAAAAGAACATCGCAACAGTTTAGTGGAATCCGGTCTGGATGATTTAAAAGAAATTATCTTAACGATAACAGGGGAAGAAGTAGTAAGTTTTCACACCGATATTAGTACACAAACTGGAGAACGAGTAATAGTCTTTAAGCTTTCCAGTGATTTAGAAAGCAAATTATGTTAAAAACAAAAGGATAAGTTCAAGACTTGCGCATTTTTCATATAAGAAAGAGTCAGGAAACTTATTTGGAACAAAATTCAAATCATTAATGGAGTGAATTTAATGTCTAGAGATGAAAAGAAAAAAGTACTATTTGTGATTGGAATGGAGCAGAAATTTGAACGATTCATTAAAGAAGAAGCCAATGTCAATCCGGAAAACATGATCATCTTACAAACATATCAGCCAGTCGTTTCACACCCTTTCGACGATTTAATGAGGGACATCATTATTGCTGTGTATCAGGATAATGTTGAGGAAATCGTTGTGGTCTCCACAAATGATTATCAAAAGAATACTGGGGATATACTGAACGAAATATATAAAAACAAAGAATTACAGGACAAGATTCAAACATTAGATTATCTTTTTAAAAATTGCATGCCGGAATTTCCTGAGGGTACGGTAAGTGTATGGCTACAGGGAGGCAAAACTTTAACGGATGGCGTACAAAAAACTGTCAACATCATACGCAATCATCCGCTGCTGCCGTCACATGTTAAGGTCCAAGAATTATATATTGATCAGGGATGAAAAGCTATCAGAAATTTTCTAAGAAACTATTGCCAATGTATATAATGAAATAAAAGTCTTAATTCCTCCAATTATAGGGATTAAGATTTTTTGTTTTGTATTTTAATTATTGTTACAGTAATTAAACTATTATTGAAATTATTTTGATAGCCGCTGCTCATATATTCTGTATCTTCTAACTTATGTGAATGGAGAGGTGAGCATGATAGCCTCGATGGGCGGAGCCAGTCATTGATAATGCTGGCAAAGTCGGATATTCCTTTCTTAGCGTACAGGAATCCGGCTTTGTTTTGTAACAAGTAGGCTTAGCGTATAAAATCCGCATTTATCTTAACTATGAAAATCAGGAGTATTTAAAGTATTCAAAAACGAAAAATTGAGTGAAAACTTACTTTGAATACTTGATATCTTAACTCAGTAACAAATGTATTCAACGTATTCAATGTAGTGATGTCTTGACACTGCGAAAACAGCGAATAGCTTTGTCTAGAAAACAATTTTCTAAATGAAGAAATTACACGTTTACGGGAATACACTAATACACTTAATATCGATTTACCAAACTTTACTTCGAAATTAGACTTTCTATTCAGGGATACTCTTGAAGAGGTATGGTAATGATTATCTTGATCTTCCGCAATCGGGCGCTTTAATGGAATAAGGATCACAGAAATGATCAAACTTTTTTATAAAAGAATGATTCAATTAAATATATTAAAAGCGTGTTTTGATCAATCTTTTTTCAAAACACGCTTTTTCTATTTGCTCTTTTATCAAGGTTTATAGAGTTAATTTAATCAAACTTTATTTCAAGGTAACATTGGTAACCGTCATCAGTCGATTTATCCAGAAATTGCTTGCATTGGTACCTTTGTAGCAAGCCACTTTGCGGTCTATGACAGCTACCCTGTCACTACCCCTTAAGGATTTAAAACTTATCAAATACACTTATCAAAATTATATAAATGGGATATTTTTGAAGTGTGGCCCTTAAAACCCTGAATCGTGCTCCGTACCCTTTATATATACATATAAAGTAAAAACGAACCATAGGGAAAGATGTGGCGTTAAGGATGAAAAAATTTTTGACTTAGTAGCAACTATTGGTATGATCGGAGTTATAGCAAGATTTACTGGTATTCATTTATTTGAGGATAATTATTTTTGGTTTGCAGCGATATTCATAATCGGCTTTATTGGAAGATTTATTGGTGGAAAATTAGAAAAGAAAAACAAAGATAACTAACCATCTTAACAAAATAAAAAAATAAGTCCCTGAATCAATTACGGGCTTATTTTTTTTATTACCTCGATCGACTTTTCTATATTTTATCAGCTATTTTTGTGCATGATGTGAAATCAAACGTCAGATATACCCTTATGGGTAGATTTATAAAGAAGCTCTACCTGAATTATTTAAATTATTCTTGATTTTTATTACAAGTACTTTATTTCCAGGAGTTTGTTTTTTAGGAATAAACTTATGATATTTAACATTTAAACTATTTAAAGCATCCTCAATGTAAAATTCTTGGTCGACGTCCGTTAAGGGGATCTTTAATTCACCTTTTTCTTTCAGGATCGTCAGTTTTTCTTCATACATTATCATTATGATCACCTCGGTATTTCAATTCGAATGTAGCTGTCATTTTTATAAAAATACGACAAGCATCGTAATAACTCCTTATTGTGAAGCCCTTCCGATAAATTGGATTATACTCTAATTGGGGTACAGCTAGCAAAAATGGTAGGTGCTTGTCATTCTTAGAATTTCATAGTTTATAAACGTATACCTTTATAAACACAGTTTTACGCTTACGGAGTAATGGATGGAAAACGTGTCGATATCATGATTATGGAAAAAGTATTGCTGTAATCGTCTGGGGATAAGGAGAGGACAAAAATGATTTTGATTTAAAATACAATTTATGGAAGTAAATAGCCGATTCTCCTTACGCTAAGGACAATCGGCTGTTTTTGATGAGAGTTGGAATTATTCAACATCTTTTTTGTTAGAAGCAGTATTCGCTAATTTAAGAAAAACTTCATTAATGTTTTTCTTCCGACCCATTACTGTTCCGTCTTTCACGAGGAGTTAAATAAATGATGAAATACCCAATAACTAGAACCAAAATCGAAAGTGAATAAAATAATGTATATACTGGGTGATCGTGATCAACAATAATGATTCTTACTAATGCTGTTATGCCGATATAGATAAAATATCTAATCGGGAAATGGTATCCTTCTTTAAAGTATTTAACAATCATCGTAATAAACTCAAAATATAAAAAAAAGATAAGAATATTGGCAAGAAAAAGCTTATAGTCCTCGCTGCCTTTTTCCTGCAAAATTTGACTGAAAATGATTAATTCCTTTATTAATAAAAAAGAAAGGATAATGGCTAATAATACGAGAGAAATGTTCAATAACAATTGGAGAACCTTAGAGATAAGGTGCCAGTGAGCTGTCCCTACAGTTTTCTCTTCTACAATATGCGGCTTCCATGTGTCTATATAGGCTACGGGTGAAAACTCCTCTAAATCTTGTTTATCATCAATAGTCATTTGATAATTTTCCATTTCCTTCCTCCCCTCAAAAATTTTTAATGGAGCCACATTTATGATTATGATTATGATTATGATTATGATTTAATAAATTGTTCTTGCCAACTAATTTGTAACATATTATGACAGATAATTTTGAATATTTTAATTATATATAGTTTTTGGTAATCGTCATCAGTGGATTTATTCGGTTGGTATTTTTGTTGTAAGTCACTTTGCGGTCTATGACACGAACCCTGTCACTCCCCCTTAAGGTTGTCTTTTTTGCTTAAGCAAAAGGCAGTTTGAAAAAATTTTACCCCTCTCAATCGGGGGCTTTAATCAAAGCTCCTTTTAATTTTTAGTCATTCGTTTTCTACTATCGATATTCAAGAATAGGGCGCAATTCTGCAGCAAGAATTGTGCTCTTTCTTTATGTAAAGGGCCATATAGTTGAAGATCTCATCAGATAAGTAATAAAATATTTAAAGGAATAATTCATTCTGATAAAGAATATTAAAAAATGTGATGGTAAGGAGGCGATTGTATGGTTAATCATGTAGAAAATCTATATAACTATCATGTATGGGCAAATCAACGGATTATTGATCATCTTAAGACACTTTCTCCTGAGAAATATCAAAAGGAAATGAAAAGTGTCTTTTCTTCTGTTTCAAAGGTTTTGTCACATATCTATTTAGTGGACTATGGATGGCTTAATATCCTCGAAGGTCAGAATATGAACGAAGCAATGCAATCTTCATTACAACTTCAAGAAAAGATAGAGAAACTGCCCATTGAAGACTTAGAAATGGAATTCCACACTTTATCAACTCGGTTTAAATCCTTTTTGGAAAGTCAGGAGGATATAGAAAAGAGAATAATGCTGGATAATCCATGGGCAAGTTTAAGAGAAACAAGTCTATCTGAAATGATCTTACATGTTGTGAATCATGGAACCTATCATAGAGGGAATATTTCAGCTATGTTGCATCAATTGGGTGATTCTTCAGTTATGACTGATTATGCTTTTTATTGGTATTCTGATAATGTGATTCATCAGAAATAGGTAAGAGAAGAGTAATCCATTTTTTCTTCAAAAAGGTGACGTTTGTTGAGAACGAGATCTGTTTACACAGCACTTTCTTTCAGCTAACGGATAGCTTTAATCAAACAATTGTTGATCTAAAATGATCTGACTCTTCTATGATATTTAACATTACCAGCTAGAATAAGTTAATTGCTTTTACAATACCCCATAAGGGAGGAGAGGAATTTATGGTCAAAAAACTGATCGTCGGCGACGCAACGCATGAACTGGCCACTACGCGCCGCATTCTGGAACGCTTGCCCGAGGAGCATATGTCGTGGAAGCCGCACGAGAAATCGATGACGCTCGGCGGGCTGGCCACGCACCTGATCAACCTGCTAAACTGGCAAGTCGCGATTTTTCAGTACCCGGAGTTCGATATTTCGACCGTGCCGCTGAGGCGCGAGCCTTTGGAAAAACGCGCTGACGTTCTGGAGGAGTTCGACGCAAACGTCGGCAAGTTGGAAAAGCTGCTCGCCGAATGCGAAGAGAAAACGCTCGGCGAGGAATGGACGCTGCGCCACGGCGACCATATCATCCTCCGAGAGCCGCGGGCGATCGCGCTCCGCACCTTCGGATTAAGCCACATGGTTCATCACCGGGCGCAGCTCGGGGTTTATTTGCGGCTTCTCGATATTCCGGTGCCGGGCATCTTCGGCCCCTCGGCCGACGAGGAAGCCCAATGAATTAAGTTTCTCGATCCAATACTCGCCAAAAAGTAGTAGGGCACCGGCATGACCGCCGGTCCGCTACTACAAGGGACAAGAATGATTACAATCCTTGATCACTAACAGTTGAGGATTTTTAATTGAACAATACCAGTTAATATCAGCTTTTTGGAAAAGGGCGCAATTCTGCAGCAAGAATTATGCTATTTCTTTATGTTAAGGGCCATTTAATGGAGTAAGGATTATAGTGTAAATTGACAGTTTAATAAGACTTCGAACCTTTTTGAAATTCTTTTGATAAAATTAAGGTGGCATTAGATACTAGAAGGGAGTTTAATATGGACAAATATAAAATAATCTTATTTGATTTAGACGGAACACTTTCAGACCCAAAAGTGGGAATTACCAAATCGGTTCAATATGCATTACAAAAGATGGATATCATCGAGCCAGATATTGACAAACTTGAATGTTTTATTGGTCCCCCACTACAAGTTTCATTTGCTGAATATTATGATTTTGATGATGAAAATACACAAAGGGCAATTGATTATTACAGGGAAAGGTTCAAAGATAAGGGTATGTTTGAGAATAAGTTATATTCAGATATTCCTTTACTATTAAAATCATTAAAAGAACAACAATATACTTTAGTTGTTGCAACTTCAAAGCCTACTGTATTTTCTGAACAAATACTAAAGTATTTTAATATTGACCAGTATTTTGAACTTGTTGTTGGTAGTAATCTTGATGGAACAAGAACATCAAAAACTGAAATTATTCAATACATAATTGATAAGTACAATGAGCATATGCTAGATGATTTTATTATGATTGGTGACAGAAAACACGATATTATTGGTGCAAATAATACTGGTATAGACTCTATTGGAGTAACTTATGGATATGGTTCATTTAAAGAATTAAGTGATTCTAACCCTACACATATTGTCAATAGTGTTGACGAGATAAAAGATATTTTAATAGCAAGTAAAGTTGTTTCTTGGGGTGAGAGTGTAAAAAATGATTAAAGCAGCCATATTTGATTTAGATGGAACTTTGTTAAACAGAGATGAGTCAGTAAAAAGATTCATTGACAACCAATACGAGCGATTGAATAAATGGGTAAGTCATATACCAAAAGAGAAATACACTACAAGATTTATAGAACTCGACAACCGTGGGTATGTTTGGAAAGATAAAGTGTATCAACAATTAACTCAAGAACTTCATATTACTGGGATAACTTCAGAAGACTTACTTCAAGATTACATCAGTGAGTTTAAGAATAACTGTGTTCCTTTTGCAAATCTAACTCAAATGTTGGAAGAATTAAAAAGTATCAATCTCCTTTTAGGAATGATAACAAATGGTTATGGACAATTTCAAATGGATAGTATTAAGGCTTTAGGAATTGAAAAGCACTTTGATGTTATCTTGGTATCTGAATGGGAAGGAATAAAAAAACCTGACCCACAAATATTTAAAAGAGCCTTAGAAAAACTTAATGTATCATCTAAACAAAGCATATTTGTTGGGGACCATCCTAAAAATGATGTAAAAGCTGCTCAAAATGTCGGGATGAAAGGAATTTGGAAAAAAGATTTTCAATGGGAAAATGTTGAAGCAGATTTCACAGTTAATGATTTGGCAGAACTACCATTAATCATAGAAAATTTAATCAGACAAAATGTTGAATCTTGTTAAACGGGTATAAAAGGTCAAGTAAGTACGAACTGGATTCAAGAACCTTGATCTTCCACAATCGGGCCAGATTGTGGAGTAACTCCTTTAAATAAAATTGGATATCTATGTTAAAGTTTAGAAGAGATTGTGAAATTTTTACTTAGATGTAACGAAGCAGAATAGCTAAAAATGATTTATATTTAAATAGACGTTTTTAATAAAGCAAAAGGAGAGAAATCTTATGTTTTCTAATGAAGAAAGAGATTCTATTTATAAAGTTATTTATAACAGGAGAGATATTCGAAGTTTTTTGTCAACTCCTATCCCAGAAAACACGATACATAAAATATTAAACGCAGCTCATCATGCACCTTCAGTAGGATTTATGCAACCTTGGAACTTTATTTTAATTTCCTCTGACAAAGTTAAAGAAAAATTAGCTTGGGCAGCAGAAAAAGAAAGACAAGCATTAGCTATCCATTATGATGGGGAAAAAGAAATGAAATTTCTTGATTTAAAAATTGAGGGCTTAAAAGAAGCTCCTATAACTATTTGTGTAACATGTGACCCTACAAGAGGAGGTTCCCATGTATTAGGACGAAATTCAATTCCTGAAACAGATATTTTATCCACAGCCTGTGCTATTCAAAATATGTGGTTAGCATCTTGTGCTGAAGGATTAGCGATGGGGTGGGTAAGTTTTTATAAAAAGAATGATATTCGAGATATTTTAGAGATACCACCACATATTGACCCTATCGCTCTTATATCTATTGGTTACACTGATGACTACCCAGAAAAACCTATTTTAGAATTAGCTAATTGGGAAAAAAGGCGTTCTTTAGAACATCTTATTTTTGAAAATAAATGGGGAAGAAACTAAAGGTTTATTAAAGTAACAGGCGCATTACTTGAACAACGGTAATGCTTTTTTCTTCTTCAAGTAAACGGTAACGAGCAGCAGTCTAAGAGTTAAATGGGAAATTAGCCCAAATGCAAACCTATAGTATGTTAGTATTTAAGAAAAAGGTTAAATGGTATAATGGAGGTCATTTAATATGATTCGGTTAATAATTCAATTCGGTATTTCCACTTTATTACTTTTATTTTCTACTTCTGTTGCTTGGTATGAAGACAGTACAATTTTGGATAAATCTTTGGAATGGAGATACTCCACACCTTTTACACAGCTATTGTACGGAGAAGTTAGTGAGCCGAGTGAAATTTCACAATTGGATTACTTTGTCTATGCAGCTAAATTTCAACCCACTTTCCCTATTATTATGGTTTTGAGCAGTTTATATTTGTTAATCCTTATTGGGTATTATATTTTCCAAGAAGAGAAGAAGGGGCTTGCCTACTATCTATCCTTTTTAGGTGGAGGATTATTTATATTAAGTTATTTTACTTCTAATTCTCCAATAGTTGGTGGTCAAATAATGTTCTATCTTTTCTTAGTGTGTGGTGTATTTTGTATAGTAACTGCCTTAATGAACTATTATCAAATTTTAAACCGAACAAGGGTAAAGATTACAAGCTAAAATATTGAGCTAACGGCTGGCTTTAGTAAAATAATTGAGAAGCTGTTTTAGTAGCCTTAATACTCAGCAATCGGGCGCAATTGTTGAGTAACACAGGTAAAAAATAAGCGATCTTTTCGAATTCTTTAAACAAGAAAAACGTAAAGATGAAACCTTTACGGTAATCTTATCATAAAATTCGGGTGTGCTTGCTAGATGATTAAATAATCCTAGTAGAAATAAGCAGAGTAAGCCGAAATGGATCATGAAAGTGCTTAATAAATGTAGCTTGAATCTGATATAATTTTAGGAAAGGTGGTGTCCAGTATGTTAGAAGAACAAAACAGTGAACCCAAAAGAAAATATGCATGGGTTGGTAAGTGGGCAAAGATGACTGGGGAACGAGCAAGAATTGACGCAAAGGTTAACAACACATATATTGTATATGAAAAAAATGGAATGCTTGTAAAGGAATTTCCGAATGGGGATGTAATTCCCTTTAAAAAAGATGGTGAATTTTAATGCATACGTACCAGCCGATGTTTTTTGTATTTGCCGGTAATAATGGAAGTGGAAAAAGTACTCTCCGCAACTTAATCATAGATAAAATTGGAATTGACATAAATATTGACCCGGATGCAATCGCTCGAAGACTAGATTCTGAAAACCCGGAAAGTAAAAGGATTGCTGCTGGTAAGGAAGTTATTAAATCAGTTAAAAGGTACATTGAAGAAGGTAAAGATTTCTCAATTGAGACAACACTTGCGGGGAAAAATGCCATCAGACAAGTACAAAAAGCAAAAGAGATGGGTTATGAAGTGACTATGTTTTACATTGCTCTTAGTAATGTAAATCAAAATATCGAGAGGGTTGCAATGAGAGTCAAAAATGGTGGTCATCATATCCCAACTGAAGATATCATCAGGAGAAATACTACTTCTTTCAAACATCTTTACGAGTATGCAAATATCATTGATAACCTTATATTGATTGATAATAGTGAAGATAATGGGGAAATTGTCTTAGAAATAAATAATGGTATTATTACCTTTGAAATATCCCCCCTTCCTCAATGGGCGATTCCTATTATAAAACAATTTAAAGAAGATTAACTACAGTTTTAGAGCCCTGCATCTAAGTTAAACTCAAACACTGAAGCAATAATGATCTGAACCATCTTCCATTAAAGGGCGCAATTGCGGAAGAACGCAGCACTAAAAGATCAAACTTTTTTATAAAAACAAAACTTAAATCTACTAAATAAGAATCCATTTTGATCAAATCTTTTTTTCAAAATGGATTCCTTTTATTTACCGTAAAATACGGGTTTGTGAGGTGCTTTTGGTCAATAAAAGGCATGAACATATTTGATATGTCAAATATGTTCATGCCTTTTATTTAAATATCCTTGACCCACATTATCTAAAGATAACACCTTGGTCCGCATTGTTAAGAGGCGTGGTGGGTTCTGTTATTATTATCATATATCCTTTAAATGTTTTTGTCAAAGAATACTAAGAGCTGTAAGGAGAAAGGTAAAGGACGATATAATGGACAAAATTGGAACTAAGTCGATGTTTTATGAAAATTGGGGTAACCTGCGGGTCCAATAAAATAAGATCAACGCATTTGAGCGGCTTTAGAATAAAGAAACTTCTACAAATAGATAGGCCAAGTACAATCTTTTTTGTCCTTGGACAAGTTAGAGGGAGAAGAGTATTTTCTCTCTTTTTTACTTTAATTAACTTTGCGTTAAATCTTTCTTTAACGAACAGTTGTGGAATTCCTGGTTGTGTGATACTGAGCCCCCACCATTAAACAGCCAAGGTCCAGTGTAAGACGGGTCAGGCCAAGAGTGGTTCATGCTTGGCTGTGTTTCAGACCAATATGGATGAGTAAATACTTCCACTGATGTACTCGAATTGGTTCCAGGTGCAGCTAATATTATATTATTGGTTGAGCCCCACCTGGTGTACTCGGCTGATATATGGGCTTTTTCTTACCCTTTAAGATTGGCATTGTAGGAGTTCCAGGTTCAACAGGATGTGGAGTGCTTGTAAGAACTGCTAGAGGTATTAGTTTAGGCGGAATTTGTGGTCCCATAGTTGGAAACTGTATATAAGAGGGAAAACTTTGTTGACCCAACATAATTGAATGGTGAAAGAAGGAAAATAATGATTATAATTCAAAGATTATCTCTCCTTTTAATTGTTTTAAGGTATCGAGATTGTTAGTGCCCTATAAAATATTCCGTTTTTTACATTGATTGGACGAAATACTTTATGAAAAATCCCAAAGTCATAGTCGGCCGATTAAAATAAGTGTTGTTTTGTAGTCAATTAGAATCGGATGCTGATATAACAGTGGAATTGCTGAAGGAATAACAAAGTAAAAACCTATCTTTTATAGATAGGCTGTTTTTTGTGAAAAAACTATAAAATTTCTTAAAAAAATCATTAAATTGCACATTATTTATCGATACCCTTTGTTTTTTGCGTTTTTTTGTCTGTTTTAATTGATTCTCTAACAATAATCTTAATATTAATCTAATGGTGAATATTGATTCTAGATTCAAAATAAAAAGGAACAGTCTATGGAGCTCCATTGTTTTAGGGTTTTCCTGCATACTCCTTATTCATTAAATATTGGTCATACTTTTCTAAACACTCCAGTAACTCGTGTTTATAGGTCAACAATGCTTTTCTAACAATTTGATTATGATTACCTGTATCGAGTTCCTGGTTACATTCTTCTAAATCCTTCGTTTTAACAACAATAAGATCATTATAAATATGGGTTAGACTTCTATTTCTACTCTCCATTTTTGCCGCCTACATATCCCAAAAGTCATCACTTTTGACATTAGGATCTATTTCCCTTAATGCTTTGAGAATTTTCTTCATAGTGGATTGAGTAGGTGCACGGTCGGGATCATTGACTAAATCACCAACAGTATTCTTATTTAATCCTGTCTTGTCCTTAATCCACGCTTGAGTTATTCCCCTGTTATCAATCCATTTCCCTAGTTTCGTACGTTTTTTTCCTAGTCCAAACATTCTCCATCACTCCTTAGACCCATTCATGTCCAAAAGTCCTGAAAAATAAACCCAAAAGTCCTGAAAAATGAGGAAACTTAGACAAACGGTATCGCATAGGCTTTTATCACAGGGTAGGAACTCCTTCAGATGTAGGTAGGAAAAATATGAACTACTTCTGATGTGGTTCTGAAAGGAGGAAATTTAGATGCCGGGATTAAAGAAAATTACTCTTGTCTTAAACACAGATGACCCAGAGCAAAGGGAGTTATATCGCTTCGTCAATAGCCTTCCTAATGGTCAGAAGAGGAATAGTAGTGCCTTTCTTCGCACTCTTGTTGACCGTGAGTATCAAAAGAAAAAGGTGCAGTATCTCGAAGAAAATCAGAAATTTTTACAAGAAAAAAAGACGCAAGAAGCGTCTAGTGTGAAAGTTATTAAACCAACTAAGAAAAACATCACATATTTAGCTAAGGATATTGACCAAAACGCCTATTAAAGCTCCGATTGCTCCACCTATAATAAATGTCATCCTTAACACCTTCTTTTGTTGGTTTTAATCGTATCATCCCCAATTAATTTAAAAATATACAAGGAGTGGACAGCATGAGAACGCAAACTCTTGATTTTAAACGATTTGTTAGCAATGAGAAATTTTCTACCGATGAACCATTGAAGATGTTAGAAGATAAAAAATTAACCAAGATAGTCAGTATTGGCGGCGGATTAATGCTTTTATTGGTGCCAAAATCAGCATTAGCAGCAACAAAGGCAACAGCTGATCAAACCTTCGGCAATTTGTGGAGTGCGGTAATGAATATCGTTGATTGGATTGTAGTCGGGGTATTCGTTTTTGCCGGGGTTGCATGGATGTTCGGCCATAGAAACAAAGCGTTGGAATTAATTATCGGCGGTTCAGCTGGATATATCCTGGCACGGCACGCTGTTGATATTAGAGACTTCTTGAAAAAGCTATAAGGAGGTGGGAACGATGGGAATTAAAACAATTATAATGCTCTGTTTGTTGGGTTATAGGATTTACTCCAAGAACAAACCAGTGAAATCGTTGAATTTTAACGCATTCCTTCAAAAAGGAGGGAATAAACATGAAATTTCGTTTATCAAGTGAATACGGTGAGCTTTCAGAGGTTCGAAATATGGTCCCACACCCCGGAATTGATTTTGCAATGCCTGAAGGAACTGAATTAAGAAGCGTAATGAATGGAGTGGTTGAAAGGGTAGTCGATTTTGGAAACAATAATCTAGGAAAGGGCGTATTTATCCGAAACGATGACGGCACATTGTCTATCTACGGCCATATGTCCAAGATTAAGGTGAAGGCAGGGGAACATTTAACGTCTGGGGAATCAATCGGTTTTTCAGGGAACTCAGGACACTCAACAGCTGCACATTTGCATTATGGTATGAAGGATGTTGCAGGTCATTGGATGGATCCCACACCTGTTGCGGAGAATGTTTCGAATATGTCAGGTAATGACTTTCATTTCGGTGATATAGGCGGTGTTTTATTAGATAAGTACAATAAGTTTGCTGATAAAGTCATTGGTGCCGAAATGAATATGGTCGTTAAACCTGCACAAGAAACCTTACAGGACTGGTTAATATCCCTTGGTCATACTCTAACGGATTTAATGCCAGAGATAGGCACTGGAATAACGATATTAGCTGGAATAGCCATAATGTTTACAGGTAATTTTCCGAAATATATCACTCGTTGGGGATTTGCTATGATGGGGGTGATTTCGTGGATTCTACTCGCAAAATAAGGTCAATCAAGTTATCCGATTACTTTGCATATCAGAGGAACAAAATGATCACTTATCGCATTATCCCTCATATTTCAGTCACGAATAACAGCAATACCAAGATGTGGAGGATTTTTCATAAGATGTATGAAATCTATGACAATGTTCCTTCGCGGCTAAGTAAGAAAGGTTTTAAATTAACGTATCGTGAAAAGGACAGTATTTGGTTCGATGTGGTATTCAAGCAGGATGGAAACGAGAAACGGATTGAGTTTTATGTAAGCACATCAGAAATATGGGCAAAGAAATTCCGTGAAATCCTTGAAAATTATATGAAGGTCACTGTAGAAGAGGTTAAAACTAATGCACTGAAAATCCCCAATACGAATGAAATCGTACTCCAAGAAATCAGACTTTCCAGGCATGATATATTTTCACTTGGTGTCAAAGCATCAGAACAAACAACACCTATTGCTTCCATATTGACGGCACTTGATGACATTTCAATGGATGGCGACTTTGCCCGTCTTTCTGTTTGTGCGGAAACATTTGACCGTAAGAAATGGGCACATAACGGACAGTGGGCTAACGAAAAACTACAAAAGGGGATAATACCCGTAAGAGCAAGAATAACCCCTAGCAAGGTACAGAAGGCTCTTAAAACAGGTATATCCACCTTTGCAAATGAAGTGTATGACGTTGTTAACGACATTATGAATGCCATATCAAACACTTTCTTCAAGAGTGATAAAGGATTTGAAAAGAAGAAGATTATTGGTCGTAAGCACGCTTTAATTGAGGAGCTGCATTCCAGTAAGGTTACTCAAAAGACACAGGAAAAGCTGAATCAACCTGTTTGGAAAACACATATCCGTGTAGCTGCCGTAACTGAAAATAAGCTCCGGGCGGATTTAGTCGCCAATACAATCAGCAGTGCCTTTGCTGAAATAGCTGGAGATAATGAGTTATTCCCCTATAAGATTCGCTTGAAAGTTAGGAAGCGGGAAATGATTAATGAAATGAATACTCTTCATTTATCAAAAACAACTATGACGGAAGGGGATGTATCCTTACTATCTTGTGATGAGATTGCAAAAGTCGCTATTCAAATGCCTACATCTTCGATTCAACAACGGTATGAAAATGAATTATGCGTTAATAAGAAGGTGGAGACAGATATATCCTCTATTTTTGTTCATAAGGAAAAGAAAGCTGGTGTGCGAATAGGTGAAATTGTGATTAATATCGGCAGCAATAAGATTACGTTTAATGATGAACCATTGAAAAAGCACGAAACCAAAAGCAACAGCATTTTAATTGGCCACGCAGAATTCAAAGGTAATGATATTCCTGTTGGTATTCCTTTAGGAAATCCGGATGAAACCTTCAAAGGCTATGTAGCAATGGGTGGAATGGGTTGCGGCAAAGATACCATGATTCAAAATTTTGTTACTGAAGCCTCGTTAAAGCACAATATAAGCTTTGTTGTCATTGACCAGGTAAACAAAGAAGGATTGCAAGGTATGGCAAATGGTATAAGGGACTGTCTGCCTCCTGAAAAAATTATTGATATTGATTTGTCTGATGATAATTACTTGCCTCCACTAGATCTAACTGAAGTAATGGAGAAGTTAGGAAGAAAAGGTGCAGATAGGTTCGCAAATGAATTGATTGATTTCTTCGGTGATTTGGAATCAATGGGGCAAAGCAGGAAGATATTAAGGGCTTTTGCTCAAGCCTCTAATGGAAGCCTATACAACATCAAGCGATTACTTGAAAATGAATCATTTCGAGTAGAAACAGCTAAAAGGCTGCGGGATGAAAACAAAAATAGGTTAGCGGAAGAGATTGAAAAATATATCAGCGAATACGAACTGGTGGAGAAGAGGAACGGCAAAGGCGAAATTACTTCATCAGATATGAAGTGTACGAAAGACGGGCAAAAGTCCATAGATGGGAAAGCAAGTGCAATCTATAACCGATTAGATGAGTTTATGGGGGATTCCACGCTATTTGAAATCTTTGCTCAACCTCCTAAAAACGAAATGAACCTGGAACAATGGATGAGGGAAGGGAAGGTAATTATCTTTAGGGTGCCGGATAGAATCTTATCTACCGTGGCGGTAAGAACCTTAGTACATTGGATAACACTTAAAGTGCTAATGACAAGAATGTTAATGACAGTAGATGATCAAGAGAACGGGGCTTTTATTGTCTTTAACGAGCCTCAAACATATTTATCCGATAATCCCGGTCTTGCTAAGTTATTGTCTAGGATTGCTGTTCAAGGACGTAAAGAACGGTTAGGAAGCATCTTTGCGTGTCACCACTTAGGGCAATTAAAGGAGATTTCAGAGGATTTAATATCAGGCGGGGTTAATTGGCTGCTATTCAAAAATGACAACGAGAACACCTTTAAAAGGCTGGAAACACAGCTTCAGCCAATCTCTATCGAAACAGCTTTAAACATCCCAAACACCAAAACAACACGGCACGCTATTTGTATTTTGAACTTTGGTGGAGAACGTAAACCAGCTTTCTTAGTCCGAATGTTAAAGCCATCCTACGAACGATATAAACCATATGACAATTCTTTTTTAACCAAACGGCACTCAAGGATGTTTGGAAGGCATTATGATGAAATCGAGGAATTAATTGATCAAGAAGAAAATAATTTTAGAAATAAAGGTACCAAATAGTATGGGACCTGCATTAATCGTCTGGCCCGTGCATATGCTGATTGTAGGCAGTAGCCACAACAGCGATGAGGCAAACTATACCCTTCGGCTTGGACAGTCGAGGGTTTTTATTTTTATATATCAGTTCGGAACTAATTCTGAACTACGTCTGAAGGCATCCAGTGAGGTGCCTTTTTTAATTTTTGAGTAATTGGCACAAATAACTAGGTTTGTGCTTGAAGAAGGAAAAAGAAAATTCGATGGAGAATTATATAAAACCAAAAAGCGGAAATAGAGAAAATGAATCGCTATTTACCACGTTTTGATTAATGGGTAAATGGGTAATCATTATCGAAGGTGAGGCGAGAATGGAATGCAGGAGCAAGAAATTTTTTTATTAAAGATAGAGGTCAGCAGACTTTTAAAAGACTTTATTAGGAGTTCAGATCCTATTTGTAAAGAACTTATTCGACAAGACGTATTATTTCTATGTACTGTTATAGCTAGTATTGAGCAAGTCCATGTAGATTAAAGAACAGGGGCTTTTGTCATAGAGGATTTCTATCTGATTTGAGGGAGCGTCAGTCAGTGGTGCACCGTGGTCGTTGGAGTCAGACTAACGGATGGGCTCTAACGCACCATAGTTCATCGACCTTCCTCTCCCAGCCGTAGAATCAGTATTGACGGTTCTAACTCATTTTCATTCTCTGTGGTGTAGTGACGATTTTTCCGCTGCATGGATGGCTAACGGGTGCTTAGAGCATAGGACTGGGGTGGCTGCGGAGATACTTTTTTTATTCGACTGACGAAGCATTTTAGTTGAAGAAGGAATAGTATCCGTTTTTGACCATATCTGCGATGACGAGTGCAATAAAGTTATAGGAGGACAAATGCAGTTGCTTTGATTATTATATCACTGTTCGGAAAAGGCATAAGTGTGAATAAAGAATGGTTCGCAGCACCATGGTGGGTATGGACAGGAGGCCTTTTAGGAGCTTTTTATGTAGTTGCATCTATTGTACTTATACCTCGTCTTGGAGCTACTGCTACAGTTGCTTATGTTCTTGCAGGTCAGATGATTGCTTCTACTTTAATTGATCATTTTGGATTAATAGGAGTGCAAGTGCACGCTTTAAGTATTCCTAGAGTAATAGGAGTTCTTCTAGTCATTGTAGGAGTTATTATCATTCAGAAATTTTAAATTCCCATAATCAAAAAGGATAAACGAACCAAAAATCCCTATTCTATAATGAGAGAAAACTACTGTTTGATCCAGTAGTTTTTTCTTTTTTAGGCTATATACGATAGACAAAATCAGTGTTATAAGAAGCAAAATTCACAATTCGTGTTTCTTTAATGCTATTTTTGATATCGCATAATTTGAAAAAAAAGTAAGCCTATGACCCATTTTTACACGTATCTCGGCTGAACCCCTGATAGGGGAGAAGAAGGACCCAGCATAAACCGATCCTTCTTTGTAGGTCCAGTGAGGGCGTCAAATCAACGGCGAAGCCAGGAATAGGGGTTGACGAGCACCAACAATTAGCCCAAGAGCAACTTCGGCTAGATCTTACCATCAGATGATTTATGATACCGCACGTAAACAAGTAGTTTTGTTTTCTGGATATGATAATATTCTTAATGATACCTGGGAATATACTGATGAAGATACAAATGAACCAGTAACAACTGCTAGGCCGGTAAATGATAAATGGACATATTCAGATGTTACAGTTACTTTAACGGCAAGTGATGAAGTGTCAGGAGTTGCCCGTACAGAGTATCGTATTAACAATGGAGATTGGCAAGAATATAGCGCTCCTATAACAGTTTCTCAAGATGGCCATAACAAAGCGGACTATAGAAGTATTGATAATGCAGGTAATACGGAAGAAATTAAAAGCTTGAACGTAAAAATTGATAAAACCACACCTTCAACTTCCGTCACGCCAGTAAAAGATGATTTTTGACTAAATGTCAATATCGAAAATGAATCTCAAGTTTGTGAATAAATGTACTGATATGAACGAAACTGTCAATGCTCCCTACCCAAATTGATTTTGGTTTCAGTTTTTGGGTAACTCTAAGAAGAGAAGCGTTTTTCGGCTTCTTTGCTTATTAGTTTGGAGTGAGCCTTAAGGCTAGGGGATCTCCTTCTCAGCTTACTGATAAAAAGAGAGCTTAGATACAGCATACCGATATTTTACAGCAAATAGTATAAGTATCAGTGGAGCCATTGCAATTAAAACAAAGGACTACCACATGCACATTACGGACTTACAAGGAATTGGTCTAACGAGCCAATTAGCGATAGCAGAGCTAATTGGATTATGTTCTGGAGCCTTAGATAAACCTGTCCAAGAAAGTCTTGTAGTATTAGGTAATATGACTGTTGGAGGAACAATCTCTAAGTTTGAGGAGTTTGCTAATGTTCTACAAGTTTGCGTGGATGCTGGAGCGAAAAGAGTATTGATCCCTGCATCATCTGTAGTAGACTTTCAAACGGTTCCATCTGATTTACTGATTAAAGTACAGCCTGTTTTCTACTCAGATCCTATCGATGCTGTTTTTAAGGCATTGGGAGTAAGTTAATAAAGTTTTATTAAAAGAATAAGAAAATTAAATGAGATACATGATCCAAAAGGAATTTGCAAAAATGTTACGAACTTGGGAAGATGGGGTAATGGTGATGTGGAGATAGGTATTTCAATTATCAATGAGATTGAGGATGTTATGTACCTTATAAAACAATCTTTTGATAAGCATCGAGGTGAAGAACAGTAAAATAAACTTTTATTTCAACTTAATTCCTATGTACCTTAAGAAATAGGATGTGCTGGATAGTCTTAAAGACTATCCAGTTTTTTATTGAGAATTGATTAAATAATTGATTCACTTATGATGGAAAACATTCGTTCTTTTCGAGGTATCTTTATTGGTAATTTTAGATGTTTTTAAGCCAATTCAGTTTTTATAAATCTGACAGCCTTAAGGCTGCGTGTTTTCTTCAGAAATAAGAACTTTAAAGATCTAGATCAAGAGCATGGAAAACTTACTTCGGACGGCAGCACTACGGATTGATCAGAAAGGAAAAGCGTCTTTCTTTCATTCCGTACGTGTCGCTTTTTGGCACTAAATGGACCGATAACCACGGTCTGTACGGCCTAACTCCTACATTCCATAGGTTCCTGTTCCATTTACGGCAGGCCGCCGTACCAAACGAGCCGAAAACCTTTAAGATCTTGGGCTTCTCGCCCAAACCCAGCCAACGGTAGCCCGTTGGATCGCATTATACGCTCGGACCCTATTAATCTCCTTCTTTGTTCTCCTTATTGTAATCGTTTGCTCATTAGGGCAGTCAAGAGTGCTACTCTAGCGCTTCGCAAAGTTTGTGAACTTTTTTAAGAAGACCGTTTAAAATACTTCACAAACTTCAAGCCCATTGACAGCCCTTTTCGCAAAGATTCGTAGAGGTCAAACAAAAAAGGCGTGATGGAGAATGGAAACAAGTTTTCATGGATTGAAGGTAGCAAAATCGAGCACAGGATATTATGTAGGTACATATTTTCAGGAAGACGATGCCACTACACAGTCTGTACGACTAACGGATAATTTCAGCAGCAAACAAGAAGCCATCGAGTGGATCGAATCTATGATGGAAGAAGTCGCAGAGAGGAAAGAGGGGTAGCTCCCTCTTTTGTTTTTTCACTTTAAAAAGTGTACCGTACACAATGGAAAATTCCCGGCTACGCCAGGAATCGTGTCGCTTGCTTCGCTTTGCTCCAAATGATTGAAAGTGTGTCGGCGGCTTTTTAGGGGCATCGAACCCCCTACAAACCCGACTGCCTCCAAGCTAACGCAAGGAGACAGTACGCTCTTTTTTCATTCGCAGGATTTCGATCGAAATCCTTTTGAATAAAAATCGCTATTATTCATTGAAACGCTCGGCATCGAGCCTCGCCTTCCAACCGATGCTGCTCCCTTTCGGCAGCTATTCGCATCGGACGCTCAGGCCGTGTTTTTTAATGGCAAAAGGGCATCGAGAACTTTGCCATTAGGCGTCTTATACCTGCGGTATGTTCGACTGCCACGCTCGGACGGTAGTGAGCCTTCTTTGTTCTCTTAATTATAATGAATGGGCTTATGACCGCGTGAAGGGCGGGCGCCAGGCAAACAAAATCGGCAAAGCCAAGTAGGCTATGGGGCAGTAAGGAAGCAAAAAACGCTCCCCAACTGCCCCTAAGTCATTGGGCTTCACTCGATTTTGAACGACAACGGGCAAAAAGAAGGCCCGTTGCCTATGCCTGACTGGCAAGTTCGCTTCTTCGTAAGCGAACCCTTCACACGGTTTGCGCCCATCATTGCTTCCTTCTCAAACAAAGAAAGGAAGTGTACATATGGAAAAAGTTTACGAAATTCAACGCATTAAACAAGTCATTCAGGAGGTAGAAGGAGGAGAACACTACATCGTTCGTTCCCCTGAAGATGGCGCGAAGATTGCTTCTCAATTTATTGGTGATGATGAACGTGAAGTATTCTTTGTCATGTGCCTGAATACGAAAAATCGTGTGGTTGCTGTCCATCGCTGTCATGTCGGAAGTTTGAATGCAAGTATCGTTTCGCCAAGAGAGGTGTTCAAGTCCGCCATCCTGAATAACTGCGCATCGATCATTGTCAGTCACCAGCACCCATCGCATAATTGCAATCCGAGCAATGAAGATATTGAAGTCACGAAAAGATTAGTGGAAGCAGGTAAGATTCTAGGAATCGAGGTCCTTGATCACCTAATTGTAACTGCCGATGCTGAATACTACAGCTTGAAAGAAAAAGGCAAAATGTAAGACCCGAAGGAGGGGGATTTTCTCCCTCGTCTTTGTTTTTTACATTGTTTTATGTGATTTCGTCTTGTTTGGAGGCATCGAGCCTCCAACAAGACAGCAGCACCCATGCTGCGCATGGATGCTGTTTTTAAAGAATTCTTGCAAGAGTTATAGAATCTACTTTGGCGGCATATTACGGACTGTTGAAAAAGGAAATGCATTTTTCTTTCATTCCGCCGTATCTGTTTCTTTGGCTCGAGAACCAAAGGAAAATTATTTCAATGAAAAACAGTTTGCTGACTTCTTATCTTAAAGCCGAGGAAAAATGCCGAAACATTCTTTTTTATTTTTTTAAAGGAAGGACTGAATCCTATACAAAGGTACAATTTTATTTATTATTGTAAATTTGGTATGCTTATTTTTTTTTGACTTATAGTTTACTTTATTAATATCTTTTTCTATTTTTTAACTTTTTTAAATGAAGATCATTAAAAGATGTTCCAAAACGGTCTTTATAAAGAAAAATCTTTATAAAAAACGCTTTTTCTACAAAAAAACCCTATTGTTATAAATTGATTTCCAATTTATAGTAATATTATAAATACATATATATGTAAAAATCACCTATGCATTTCCTATTACAGTATTTGAATAACCGAAAATTAAAATAATAATTAAGTTATGTTTTAGGTGGTGATAAAAATGAAAAAAGAGGTTCCTGTTACCTTGACACAAGATTTTAATCATCATGATCAATTAATGCAATTGGTTCAAGAAGCAAATCGATTCAATAGTTATATCCTCATTAAATACAAAAATTTTCAAATAAATGTAAAAAGTTCTCTCAGTATTAGGATATTAATGATTTCAAAAGGAGAAAAGATTAATATTTATGCGGAAGGTAATGATGCTGAACAAGCAATAGATCACATAACTTCTTTTTTGGTGTTAAAAAGAGTATAATATCAGGCGAAATTCAATGCCCCTATAACTTACGAGTTGTTGATCATTGCTGTCCGTTTCGCGAGACAACTAAATTGATTTAAATTAAAAATCGTAAAAAAGAATTGGGCTATTAACTTAGGTTTTAAGTGGAACCCCTTATTTGATTAGACTAAACCATTAAAAGATAACTCGATTACAATTGTTGATGGGTAAAATTCTCGGTATCGAGGTGTAGATCATCCCATTGTAAATGCCGATGCTGAATACGACAGCATGAAAACAGAAGGTAAAATTTAAGATTCAAAGGAGAGGGTTCGCCCTCTTCTTTATTTTTTTCGTTTTTTTTATGTTAGATCGTCTTGTTTAGTGCATCGAGCCCCAACAAGACAGCTGCATCCATGCTGCGCATGGATGCAGCTTAAAAAAATATATAAAGGAGTTTGTGTTGACTTTGTCAACGTTTTATTTTATTGTTAAGTTGACTAAGTCAACAGGAGGGGAAAGATGAAACGCTCAACTAAACGAATCATTGAAACGTTCCCGAAATTTAAAGGTAAATTAAAGGCTTATGAGAACATCTTATTGGTGGAAGAAGCAATGGAAGGATTAACAGACGTTGAAGCTGTATTTTTAAAATTAGCCTGGTTCTTTGAGGAAGCCGAACAGGAAAGCTTTAATATCGGATTATTATATCACCATTTAGATAATGAATGGCTTGAATTCGCGTTAGAATTAATGAGTCAGTTCTTTAGAGAGGATACGTATTTAATTCAAAAACCTACCCATTCCATTCTCCGAGAAACGTCGGCTGATTATTTTAATCAAAAGCAGTTTGCTGATTTCTTATCGGAACATGGATTGAATTATGACAAACGTAAATTAAATGTGTATTACAGTCGAGGGAAATTGCCGAAGGCGGATGTTAAACTTGCAGGTACCCCCTATTGGAGTAAATCAACAGTTGGGGAATTTTGTGAACAGGAGAAGGAACGATTGAAAAAAAATTAAGTAAATCTGTGCATTAATGAACTTAAACCAACGGACTATACGGCTTTTGCTTCCATACCGAACGAACTGAAGCCGGAAAATCAAAAGATTGAAAGATCAAAAGAAAAAAGACGAAGTAGAGCAGTCGAATGGCTGCTTTTATTGTTTTATATTTCCCTTTTGCCTTCCGAATCGTAAAACAGCGAAATCTTTCTAACTATGTTTTGAGGGCAATCTTAGTGAAGACAATAAAATAATAGGTATTAAAAGTCTAAATAAAAATCTACAACGTTGGAGGAATTCAAGATGTTGGAAATGTAAAAGTGAATGCATATTCCTGCATTTTAGAGATTAGAGCAAATCTATTATGGGAAGACTTGTATAGGTTATAACCCTTAAAGGGGGAGATTATGGTATGGAGAAGATAAAAATTAATGGAACCCAAATGTTTATGCTAGTCGTATTATTTGAGATGGGAAGTGCCATTGTTGTTGGCATTGCCGCTAGTGCAAAACAAGATGCATGGATATCAATAATGCTTGGGATGGCAGCAGGCGTTTTACTTTTTTTTGTTTATAATCGTCTTTATCAGTTTTATCCAGATCTTCCCTTAACGAGTTACGCTCAAAAAATAACAGGGAAGTGGATTGGAAGAATAATTGTTTTTTTATATGTTATTTATTTTATTTATGATGCCTCGAGGGTATTACGGGACTTTAGTGAGTTATTAACAACAACAATGTATACAAATACGCCGCAGTTGGTTCTTAATTCTCTAATGATTTTAATCATTATGTATGCTATAAAAATGGGTTTTGAGGTGATTGCTAGGACTGCTCAGCTCTATTTTGGATTTATCTATTTGGTAGCAATTGCCGGGTTTCTTTTAATTTTAATGTCCGGAATCCTTCATTTGGAAAATCTAAGGCCGGTTTTAGAAAATGGATGGAAGCCAGTACTGAAAAACTTTGTTGGTCAGACCTTGGTATTTCCTTTCGGGGAGATGGTGGTGTTTACAATGCTCCTTCCCTATTTAAACGAACCAAAAAAGGCAAAACGTGTATGCATTGGAGGGATTGTTTTAAGCGGGGTAAACATTGCAATTACAATTGTTTTCAATATTGCCGCGTTAGGAATGGAGCTTTTTATTCGTTCTCCATTTCCGTTACTTGCCACGATTGGTAAAATTCAAGTAGCGGATTTTATTGAGAGGCTTGACGTATTTTTTATGCTTTATGTAGTAATAGGGATTTTTTTTAAAGTCACTATATTGTATTCTGCTGCAGTTATCGGGGTAGTTGATATTTTCAACTTGAAAAACAAAAGTAATATTGTATTTCCAATCGGACTAATAATCTTATTTTCTTCTATAGCTATTGCTTCCAATTTTACCGAACATATAAAAGAAGGATTTGCGTTTGTATCAATCTATTTAGCGTGGCCCCTTCAAATAATCATGCCTGTTTTATTGATGATTTTAGCTATTTTTCAAAATAGGAAGAAAAAGTCATCCATAAGCACCCCTTAAAGTAGAGAAATATTTGTACATGGAAAAAGATAGCGTGTTGAAAGGATGAATCTTAATTGTCGATGAAAGCAAAAGAAATAGCAGAAATGGGAGATATTCTTTATATGAATGGAATCAAAGCAGCATTGAAGTTTGAAGGAAATAGAACCATTGTGGCACATAAAAATTACAAGGTTTTGATTGTGCATGATGTGAAAGCAAACGTCATATATACACGATTTTAAAAGAAATGCTTCCTTTTACCTGAGAGAATAAAGGTTGGATTTTGTTACACTCTTTCAAAAATTCACAGTACATATATAAGAAAATTTTTCTGAAAATTCAATTAAAACTTGAAAATGTAAGCGCTTTCCATTATTATAAATAGTGGGTTGGATGGCATGCGTGGCCGTCAGCGTATCTGGCGTAGGTGGGGCCGGTACTAGGGACAGATGTAGATTGTCCTTATAATAAAATACTTAAATGTTCGATAAGTATGTGGAAAATGGGTGAATGAGAATAATAAGAAAAACTTCATATCAATAATAGATACTGGGCGATTAAATCGCTATCCAGTTTTTTATTGGGAATTAATACTTCAATATTTAGAAACGAATTTTACGACACGGTTCCTTCTCTAAAAAATTTTACGATATGAAATGGGAAACGCTTGAAATGATTATCCTCTAATTGTGGATCATCATTGTTATGTTTGCACTTAACCATATAACAGCCCTTCTCAGCTTAAGCATATGATTTCTACATTTTGCTGGAAGGGCTAAATATTTTAACTAGCGGAAACACTGAAAACTGTTCCCCGTTACATTCGTTGTATTTCATTTATTTTTTCGTTTTCCATTAGATTTAATGTACTCCTTGTGTATCTATTGGAAAAAAATAACACTAGGATGAAAAAAATCAAGCATCCACCCATTACCAACAAGAAACATTGCAACCCTATAATGAGAACTGAAAAATCCATTCAAATCCCCCTCGTATAATGACTTGTCTTCTAAGTATTTCTATGAATGTTAAAAAATCCCTGCTATTGAAGCGAAATGATGTAATGATTTGTTCTTTTTCTGATGAGTATTTTATTTGACTATTAAATTAGTTCAGGGAAAAGAAATTAAGATTGAAAGTGGATCTCAGTTCATCCTGAATTTGAATTGTTTTCTTTTGTGGACAATTTTTGTTACAAATCCAACGAGTGAAGTAAAAAAACGTTTGTCCATGTGGTAATTTCTAATAGCATTTTGGTGTCCAGGCTATCCAATAATAGCGGTTCGATCTTTTCAATTTGTTTCATCAAGATGGGGTCTAGGACTTTTATGATCATCCTCCTAAAGATCCTTCAACATTTTTATAGATTCGGGCATGAAAAAGCCTTGCCATTTCTTTCACAATCTTTATGATCTTTATTCATTAAAAATTTCCCCTCTTCTACCTATTATAGAAACATTTGTTCTTATTGAACAAGAGTATGTTACAAAAATTTTTTTGATTTTCCTACATTACCTACAGATTTTTGCCAATCATATAGCCTTAAGGCTGCGGTTTTTCTTCAGAAATAAGGACTTTATCATCTTAAGGTTAATAGCATACAGAACGACTTTGGGCGGCAGCACTACGGACTGAACAGAAAGGATAAAACCCTTTCTGTCAGTCCGTACGTGTCGCTTCGGCATTAAATGGACCGATAACCACGGTCTGTACGGCTTACGCCTACATTCCGTAGGTTCCTGTTCCATTTACGGCTTACACCGCCATACCGAACGAGCCGAAAATCGGAAAACCGGAAAATCAAAAGATTAAAAGATCAAGAGAATAAATGACAAAAGGAGAGCAGCCGAAACGGCTGCTTTTATTGTTGATTTTTCCCTTTTGCCTTCCGAATCGTAAAACAACGCAAGCCTTCTAAGCTTCCAGCCGGCAGGACACCCGAACCTTTCCGGCTAGAAGCTAAGAAGGCTAGTCAATCGTTCAAGGGGCAAAAAACTTTTTTGCTTAAAGGCGTTATCACAACAGCAAAAAACTTTTTGTGCGAAGAGCACCCTAGACCCATTGCCTATGCGTGTTTTTCGTTCTACTTGCAAAAGGGGAAAAATCATCCCCCTTTGGGGAACGGATTCGCTTCGGAACCCAAAAAGAAAAAATGATTGAAAAAACCAAAAAAGAAAGGGAGTTTTGAAAAATGGAATTTATGTCTATCTTTGAAGTCGTACGAATCAAACAAGAAATTAAGGAATCCTCTGAACCGTTTGCACAGTATGTTATTCGTTCACCGGAAGATGCTCAAAAGTTAGCTGCCTCTTACATTGCGGATGAAGACCGAGAAGTGCTTCTAGTTATGATGCTCAATACTAAAATCAGGTAGTTGGGTTACATAGAGCTCATGTAGGAAGCTTGAACGCTAGTATCGTCCATCCTAGAGAGGTGATGAAATGCGCTATTCTCAATAATGCGGCATCCATTATTGTTAGCCACCAGCACCCAAGCGGAGACCCAACTCCAAGCAAAGAAGATATAGAGGTTACTAAAAGACTTGCAGAAGCAGGGAGAATTTTAGGTATCGACGTCCTTGACCATGTAATTGTCAGCCATACCGGTAAGCATGTCAGCCTAAAGGAGAAAGGCTATCTATAAAAATACCAAAATAGCAAGGGGGGAGATTTCCCCTTTGCTATAAAGGGGAGAGTTATCATGACAATTATCGTATCTGATTTTTATAAAGATGAGGCACAAGCAATTGAAAACGTAGGTCTAAAGGAGGAAATCGAATATCATTTATTTGAATACGGTTGTAAGCCGAAGAAAATCTATATCCTGCCATTTTTTGAGGCATCGAAAGAAAAATATAAACCCACAAAAAATACGATGATTTTATCCGTGTAAAAAATGAAACAGAAAAAACATCGGCTGGATCAGCGCCGATGTTCTTCGCGAATGGATAAAAAACATCCGTTTTTTTTTGATCACATGAGCAGGCATCGAGCCTGCTAGACGGTTGCTACGCAACCTTTTGAAAGATGATTCGAGGAAGAAAGGAAACCACTTGCCACGGCAAATGGTCCTTTCCATTAATTAAGTGATCTACTGCCAAAGATTTTAAACATTTTTTGGATTCCTGCATGAAAAAGTCCTTAAATTTTTCATTCCACGGTTATCTGATTCAATAAAAGATTTCCCCCTTTTTTATCTTAACAGGAATATTTGTTCTTATTATTCATAGAATATGTGTCAAAAATTTTTGGATATACATACATTCCCCTTTCGTTTTATGCCAGTCATACAGCCTTAGGGGTGCGGTTTTTCTTCAGAAATAAGGACTTTAAAATCGAGGTTAAAGGCATACAGAACTACTTTGGCCGGCAGCACTACGGACACTGATCAGAAAGGAAAAATGCATCCTTTCTGTCATTCCGTACGTGTCGCTTCGGCATTAAATGGACCGTTAACCACGGACTGTACGGCTAATGCCTACATTCCGTAGGTTCCTGTTCCATTTACGGCTTATGCCGCTATACCGAACGAGCCGAAAAACAAAAAATCAAAGGATTGGAAGATTAAAAGAAAAAAGACAAAAGGAGAGAAAGGGAAAGTTGCACCCTTGACAATCTATATCCAAAAGGACCTTTCGTTTATAAGTTGAACAAGGAATAACTCTATTCATTGCTGAATAAAGAACCATTTAAAAATATTTTGGCGTGGTGGGTTGACAGTTTCGTTTAACCAGTTTAATTAGGGATTAAAGGAAAAATCAAGGTTGTTGTTACTATATATTTCGTTATATTGGAGGTCAAATATTAAGGATTATCAATTAGAAAATAAGTTAATATAAATAAGCCCATTATCTCTATAAAAAGAAATAATGGGCTATTAATTTATATATAAAAGATTTGCTTAAGCGGCAGGGATGCTTTTCTTATGTCTTAATTGAAGAACAAAAAATAAGAATGTAATAGCATTAAAGACAAATCCAAACACGGCTAACATTAGTGCATGGCTCCATACATCATGCAGATCATTTCCAATCGAGATAAGGTCACGAAATCCTTTTATCGCGTACGTCATTGGAAGGAATGCATGTATGTGTTGGTAAAATGGAGGTGCTAAAGCTATAGGGAATGTGCCAGAGCTGCCGCCAATTTGCAGTAAGAGTAGAATGAATCCAAGCATCTGTCCAATTTTTCCGAAAATGGTACAGAGCATTTGCACCAAAGATAGGAAAGTAAGACTCGTCAAAATTGTAAATAGATATAAGCCCCATACATGTTCAACTTCTAGGCCCATGCCTTGGATAAGTATAGTTACTGCTAGAATGGATTGAACCAACCCAACCATAATCACTACACTATGCTTACTGAGAAACCAAGAAGCGCCAGATGATGGTTCTAACTTTGTTTCCTTAAGTTGATAGGTAGAAGCGAAAAATAATGCACTAGCCATCAGGCCTATAGCTAAAATATAAGGAATTAAGCCAGCTCCATAATCATTTACCTCACTGATTTTGTGAGATTCCAATTTTGTTGGATTAGAAAACATGTTAAAATTTTTATCATTCAATTTCAGTTCGTTCGCTTTTGTAGCACCGGATTGTAACGATGAAAGTAATTGACCTGTTCCGTCAGATAGATGGGAAGCTCCCTTATATATTGATGCGGAACCATCTGCAAGTTTTTGAGAGTTGTCACTTAATTGATTGGCACCAGAGTTAAGTTTTTCAATCCCTTTTGCAAATTGATTGCTTGCATTGTCCATTTTTATAATACTGCCGGAAAAAGCGCTGGTTCCATCCGTTAATTTGTTAGCGCCACTATGTGCTTCGGCTAACATTTTGTTAAATGTCCCTAGATTTGAACTAAAGGTATGTTGCCCTTCAGCCAATTTTTTAGCGCCTTCAACCATCGATAGTTGTCCTTTTGCAAACTGATCAAGTTGACTCTGCACTTGCTGTGAACCTTGTGAAACGGTTAACAGTATAGACTCGAATTCGGTGATTCCTTGTTCTAAATCAACCGGCGCTCCTGCAGTGGAAGGAGACATGAAATGATCCAAATTCGAAAGCAGCTGTTGTTTTTCTTCCTCTGAAAGACTTTTGCTTTTATTGATAAGCTCCTTTTGTTCTTTAACTAGTCGGTTCTGCTCTTGAAGGATTTGTTGTAAAGAGTTTAGTTGACTAATTATTTCAGGCTGTTTTTCATTTACATCCTCCAACGCGATCAATAGTGGGTCGATTTTTTCTTGAAATCCAATTGTACCCTGGTATGCCTGCTGTAAGTTTCCTTTAAGATCATTAGCTCCTTGTTCTAATTCTTTAGAGCCTACGGTAAGATTTTCGCTAGTTTTGTTAAGGACACCCAAGCCATTTTCTAAATGATCCATACCACTATCAAGTGTTTGAACTCCGTTAGACAGTTGGCCAATTTCCGTTTGAAATTGTTGAGTTCCATTGTATATCCTTTGTGTGCCGTCTTTAAATAAGACGGTACCAGCAGCAAAACTCTGCAAATAGTCTTGT
>NZ_JAGGQR010000066.1:0-320 GCF_018613205.1 Bacillus sp. ISL-46 | reverse complement strand
TTGATCCCAGATCTTTATTTACTACTGCAATTGGAAGGTCCCCAGTTTTAGAATAGGGATTTCTAAAAGCGGATAGAAAAATGCTGCTATAGAGCAACGGTATAAAAAGAATGGCTATCAATGTTAATCCAGTTTTGCGATGGCTGAAAATATTTCTCCACTCGCCCCTTATCATATTCAACTATTTTATCCCCCATTGTTTCCGGGTACCGATTTATTTTGTAGGACCCTTATTTCATAGGCTAATTTTACTATAAGATGTCCTTGGGTGTTAGATACTTCATTTTTCCATTTTTGAAACTTTTTATATTGACCCAATT
>NZ_JAGGQR010000065.1:0-24075 GCF_018613205.1 Bacillus sp. ISL-46 | reverse complement strand
CTTTTGTCTACAATCTGAAACCCCTTCAACTATATTGAAGGGGTTTTGCTTGTATACCTCTTTTATTTTTTCATTCACTGCTTTGTGTAGTATTAAAAAATTCAGACTGATCTTTTTTGTTAGCCTTTACCTTATTGTTGTTTTTACCCATTTTTCCATCTGATTCATAACTTAATTTCTGCGGTACCTTTTTATTTTCTTCCATAATTTCCCCTTTCAAAACTATTATCACTTGACTTAAACCATTACGTTTCTTGGTTATTGATTGTATTGTTAACTAAGTTTTGAGTTGCATCTCGAGACGACTCTGCCGCATTTTCAATAGCTGGCTGCACGTAGTTTAAAGCTGACTGATTTATGTTTTTAAATATTTTCATTTTATTTCTAGGATCATTCTGATTTTGATTACTTTCCTTCATTGTCAATTCCTCCATTGTTTTCTTTCATCTTTTTATTCTCTGATTTATTTTGAAAAATATACAAAACAACTCCTTTTTCCTTCTTGCACTAACCTGCCGTTAAGTGTAATATTTCACAATCTTAATTTAAATTTTTGTGTTTTAGATAGAGGGCACTACGATCAAATGGATAAAGCTTTCCTATTTTCGGTAAACTATTTAAAATAGACAAGTTTAGTTGCTTATTAATAAGCGATTATAAAAACGGAAATAATGCTTGTTTTTCTCATGACTAATAAATCAAATATTTAGGAGGTACAACAACTTGAAAAAGCGGAAAATTGGCATGGCACTATCGCTTTTCCTAGTAGCTGGAACACTTTTAGGTGCTTGCGGAAAGGCTACTGATAACTCAAAGAATAATACAGGTACTGGTGGAAACAAAGCAAAAGAGTTCTCTGTAGGTATGGTAACTGATATTGGCGGTATTGATGACAAATCATTTAACCAATCTGCTTGGGAAGGGCTTCAAGCTTTTGGTAAAGCTAATAACTTGCAAAAAGGCAAACGCGGATATGATTACCTTCAGTCCACATCTGATGCTGACTATATAACAAATTTAAATACACTCTCACGACAAGGCTTTGATTTAGTATACGGTATTGGTTTCTTAATGCAAAACGCAGTAGATGAGATTGCGAAGCAACAAAAGAATACAAAATTCGCTATTATTGATTCCGAAGTTAAAGAGCCAAACGTTGCAAGTATTCTTTTTAAGGAGCAAGAAGCAGCTTTCCTTGCTGGGGTTGCAGCAGCCCTTACAACGAAGAATGACCATGTGGGTTTCATCGGCGGTATGCAAAGTTCTGTAGTTGAACGTTTCCAAGCTGGTTACTTAGCAGGTGTTAAAGCAGCAAAACCATCAGCAAAAGTTGATGTCCAATATGCTGGTGCTTTTGACAAAGCTGAGGTGGGACAAACTATCGCTTCAAAAATGTACTCTTCTGGTGCGGACGTAATTTTCCATGCATCTGGTGGAACTGGTAATGGTTTATTCAAAGAAGCAGTTGACTTAAAGAAAAAAGATCCAAGCCGTGAAATCTGGGCAATTGGTGTAGACCGTGACCAAAACGACATGGGGCCAGACGTGGTTCTTACATCTGCTCTTAAGCGCGTTGATGTAGCAGTACAAGATACTTCTAAAAAAGCAAAAGAAGGTAATTTCCCTGGTGGAAAGGATATTCTCTACGGATTAGCTGAAGACGGGGTTGGCTTAGCTCCTATTAATGCTAAATCTGCAAACAAAGATGCCATTGATAAAGCAGTTAAAGATTGGACAGATAAAATTAAATCTGGATCTTTAAAAGTTCCTGCAACTCTTGCTGAATTAAAAACATTTAGTGCTAAATAATATGAATTTATGAATAAGCGGGTTTGAAACTACCCGCTTATTCATTCAAAAAAGAGAGAAACACGAAAGGATCTTTATCCCTTTTTTCTCTGTTATGTCGCATGTAACCCAAAATGTACAAAAAAAGGTAATCAAATAACATCATTTCTAAAATAAACGTATAACAAGTAGTTCAAAGGAAATACTAAAATGGCTTTTATACAGAAAGGAGGTCGTGACATGGACGTACAACGAGCACAAGAAATTACTAATTCACCGACTATGGCTAATGTAACGTATAACGGAACACGTATCTATATTGAGCATGTAGATCAACAAAACGGAACAACTACAATCCATCCTCTCGATGAACCAAATAATAAACAAAGTGTTTCAGTATCAAGCCTGGTAGAACATTGATTAGGTAAATCTTCTCCGAATGAAAGCATAGTTTCTATGAAAACATCACTTCAGAGTGGTGTTTTCTAGGTCATCCGTATAACCTCCCAAGAAAGTTACTGATATATGCTGCCCCCAGATTGCTTAAACTCCTTAGCTTTTTCCTTCATACCTGTTTCAATAGCTTCCTTCGTATCAAGTTTGTTTTCTTTCGCATAATTACGAATATCTTGAGAGATTCTCATGCTACAAAATTTTGGTCCACACATTGAACAGAAATGTGCTGTTTTTGCACCTTCCGCAGGTAAAGTTTCATCATGATATTCTATCGCTCGTTCAGGATCTAAAGATAAATTAAACTGATCTCTCCAACGGAATTCAAAACGAGCTTTTGATAAGGCATCATCTCTTTTTTGTGCTCCTGGATGTCCTTTTGCCAAATCAGCAGCATGGGCGGCAATTTTATAAGTAATAACCCCTACACGAACATCCTCTCTATTCGGTAAACCTAAATGTTCTTTAGGCGTTACATAACAAAGCATAGCTGTACCATACCAACCAATCATGGCAGCCCCAATAGCAGATGTAATGTGATCATAACCAGGTGCTATATCAGTCGTAAGAGGTCCAAGTGTGTAGAATGGTGCTTCCTGACACACTTCTAGTTGTTTATCCATATTTTCTTTAATTAGGTGCATAGGTACGTGTCCAGGTCCTTCAACCATTACCTGTACATCATGTTCCCAAGCAATTTTTGTTAGCTCTCCAAGAGTCTCTAATTCTGCAAACTGCGCTTCATCATTCGCATCTGCAATTGACCCAGGACGTAAACCATCCCCTAAAGAGAATGCAACATCATACGATTTCATTATTTCGCAGATTTCTTCAAAGTGAGTATATAAAAAGCTTTCTTTATGGTGGTGTAAACACCATTGTGCCATGATTGATCCACCGCGGGATACAATACCTGTTAACCGTTTTGCCGTTAATGGAACATATCGTAAAAGAACACCAGCATGAATTGTGAAGTAATCAACACCTTGCTCCGCTTGTTCGATCAAGGTATCACGGTAAACCTCCCATGTAAGATCTTCAGCAACACCATTTACTTTTTCAAGTGCTTGATAAATGGGGACGGTGCCGACAGGAACAGCTGAGTTTCGAATAATCCATTCTCGTGTTTTATGAATGTTTTTACCTGTTGATAGATCCATAATATTATCAGCACCCCAGCGTGTCGCCCATGTCATTTTTTCAACCTCTTGTTCGATGGATGATGAAACAGCAGAGTTACCGATATTCGCATTAATTTTAACATGAAAATTACGTCCTATTATCATAGGTTCTGACTCTGGATGATTGATATTAGAAGGAATAATCGCTCGACCTTTTGCCACTTCATCACGCACAAATTCAGGTTTCATATTTTCCCTTATTGCGATAAATTCCATTTCAGGAGTAATAATTCCCTTTTTTGCATAATGAAGCTGTGTGACATTTTTCCCTTTTTTTGCACGTAATGGTTTGCGCTTTAAACCCGGAAACACGTTATGATTGGCACGAGGATCATTTTCTTCCTTATACCCATTATCTACAGGCTTAATTTCTCGACCTTCATATTCTTCAACATCTGATCGTTCATGAATCCATGTGCTTCGAATAGCAGGAAGACCTTTTGAAATGTCAACAGAATAATTTAGATCCGTATAAGGACCGCTTGTATCATACACGCGTACTGGAAGGTTTTCCTCTTCACCAAAGTTACCTGTTGTCGGGCTTAACTCAATTTCACGCATTGGTACTTTAATGTCGGATCTCGAACCTGTTACATATACTTTTTTACTTCCTGGAAAACTAGACATGATGGAAATATTTTGTTCATTTAATGAAGTCGTTGACATAATAAATCTCTCCTTTTTTTGAATATAAAGGACGAGATATAGAACATAACAAGTGGAAAAGCGTATAAAAGTACATCAAAAAGCCGGGACCATAAATGGTTGGACCCGGCTAATATGTATGCAGAAGTAGAGGTGCAGTAAAGATTGTCTATTCTAACTTCCCCACGCTGGTATGATCCAGATCAGGTCCCAAGAGTCAAGAAACTTCATCGTGTTTCTTTCTCAGCCCAACTTATTGGGCTCCCCTAGTTATTTATATTCAATTAAGTTACATTATATATGAGTATCGGTTAAAATGAAATACATAATATTATTTAAAGTGATATAGTCGTTTTAGATAGTATGTCTAGGATAGAGAGAAAGGTTAGATATCTTCTTGCTTGGGTTTTAAGAAGTATAATTCTTTTTTGTACTCTAAAAAAAGAAGGCTTACTTGTGACCTGACGCTCCATAATCTTTGATTGTTATTTTTATGTTGTAGTAAATTGGAACCTCACTGTATGTTTGATCCCAATCTTTTTTGACCTTTTCCCATACTTTCGGATGTTCAATTCTTAAACGGTTTCCAAAGCCGGCAACGTCTACTCGATATTCCTTTTGCGTTTTTTTAATTGAATGAACAACCAATCGTTTTACTTCTTTTTCGGTGGATTCTTCTGCCCTTTTTAATGTATTTTGAACAAGTTCTACCAGCGGGTGATATATAGATCAACACCGATGAAAAAGAAATAACGGTACAAGGAACTCCATATAACTGTTAACTGACAAGTATGTAGCACCCTCCCTGTGGAGTTCTTACTTCTTCAATTTCAATAGTTCATTAACTGTAATGAATTTATATCCCTCGTTTGATAATGATTGCAATATTCCTTTAATAGTATTTAGTTCATCACCAGTACCATCATACATGGGGTGAATCAAGATAATAGAACCAGGTTTTACATTCTTTTTCACATAACTCACTTTGTCAGTGGCAGAAGTGTAGTAAGTATCTGGTTCAAGACTCCAAGTGATCGTATCTCTATTATTCTTATATAAATAGTAAGGCAAGCCTACGAGTTTTTTTCCATTCGGAGGTCGGAAATCAATTTTACCTTTATAACCGGATTCTCGAATTAGTTTATCAGTTTTTTCCATTTCCTCCTTGATGTAAGAAGGGGATTTAAAAACCATCCGCTGATGGGAATAAGTATGATTTCCAATTTGATGCCCTGCACTTACTATTTTTTTAGCTTCTTCAGGATTTTTTTCAATTTCATTACCGATTAGAAAAAATGTCGCTTTTACATTGTATTGTTGTAACAAGGGTAGAATTTTTTCTACATTTTTTGTTGGTCCATCATCGAAGGTCAATGCGACTACCTTTTGATCGGTCTTCACCTGGTCGGTTAGTCCACCAAATAACTGGAAGGTTCTAGAATTCATTAACTTATAGGTTCCAAGTAATAAAAGGAACACTAACAAAATTCCAATTCCACTATAAATTAATTTCTTTTTCATAAATTGAGCCTCTCTTTCGAATTTATTAAAGTCTATTTTAATACCTCTATTAACAAAAATGGATAATTTTCTTTCTCAGATTGTAAGGATTTATAGGCTGAGATGAGTAGTAGATTAGTTGTCTAATAGGAGAATTTGAAGATTATTTGCAATTTCCCCTTTTTTTGGAGGGGTAGCGGTTGGGTCATACACAATAACATCCAGCGGTTTTTGGGTTAGAATATCAACAGCGACGAAAATTGTAACTTTTTCGTGATGTGAAAAAGTGCCAGTTCTCAAAAAGGGAACTGACACTTTTCATATAATTATTTAACAACTCTTTCCCGAACCACTTCTTTTGATAAGTATCTGCAACCTCGGAAAGTGATTAAACATGTTAATATAGTAAGAATCCTTTAGCAGCTTATCATAAAAGCGATCAACCAATTCATTCACTTTTTCCTGGTCTAGTGCAATGGTCATCATCAATTCCCTCTTTTTCTTAATTGGAGTAGTTTCTACTATTATTATAGTGTAAATAATAAACCAGAATTGTGACTTACATCACGAAAAAGACCTTTTGGAAGAATAAAGACACCTTTGTTAATCTAAACAGCAGGTGTCCTTACAATAGATATTAATTTATTCATTCTTCGAACGGCGATTATAATCCTTTTCAATTCCTTTTTTCCAGCTTCGATCTATCTTTTTGCCACTTCGAAGGCTGACCACGGCTTCATTCACCGCTTCATAATTTAATTGCGTTCCTTTATTGTCCGCGTGGTAATCAACGGCGAAGTCCTCATTGATTCCAAATCGAGCAGCAGTCGAAATGGCATCGATATTGGCTCCAAGGAATAGGAATTCCCAGCCATATTTCTCCTTTTGGTGTTCAACTATTTTTTTGATTTTGTTGGTTGTGAATTCACGGCTGGCATTTTCCATCCCATCCGTGGTAATAACGAAGAGTACTTTTTCAGCACGTTCATCCTCACTGGTTCTCTTTTGTACATTCACGAATTTTTGAATGGTAAAACCAATGGTATCTAATAATGCAGTGGTGCCGCCTACTTGATAGTCTTCTTCAGTGATAGGAGAAATGCCCCGTACATTGATTCGGTCGTGGAATAATTCGTACTCGTGATTAAATAATACAGTCGTAACAATGGCTTCCCCTTCAGCCTTTTGCTGTTTCTTCAGCAACGCATTATAACCACCGATTGTATCAGCCTCAAGTCCTGCCATGGAGCCGCTTTTATCTAAAATAAATACTAATTCTGTTACATTTCTTTTCATGAATATCATCCTCCGTTCTTTGATAAACAAAGGATAACACTAATCCATTACGAAATGGTCGCTTGGGAAGCGACATTTCAGGCACCGAGTAGTGGCTGGTCAAAAGCAAATAAGGCCTCATTGACTTCATGAATATTGTAATTAGCATGTTGAATAAAATACTCAATTATCACATCAAATTTATTGCTGCGTGACAAGGTATAACCGGCTGCAGCTAGCAGCTCCATCGTTTCCTCCACAGTTAATTTTAACGCAAAGGCAAAAGCAATCGTGGTTTTCTTTTTCGGGGTATAATCGTCTTCATTTCGGATTTTGGAGAATAATCGCCGGTCAATATTCGCCCTTTTATACGTCTCTACATCCGTCATTCCTTTTTCATCAATGAAACGAAGCAGCCGCTCGGAAAAAGATTCATCGAGGTGGTCCAACAGGTTGACTAAGGAATACTCTGCTTCTTTATTCAGATCCTGTTGAACAATTTCGACTTCTTGACGGCTTTCCCATATATACCGTTCTTCTCTATTATAATTAAACGTGCTTTCTACTTCTTCTACATAATGCTCATCAATATATTGATGAATCGATGTAAATAATTTCTTGCTTAAACCGAAAGAACTTTTGTCAAAAACTACTAGATAAACGAGCATATCATGACGTAGTAAAAAAGAGCCGATCGTGGAAACCGCAATTTGTAATGCTTCCTCCTTTGGATACCCATAAATGCCCGTCGAAATTAACGGAAATGCAATGGATTCACATTGATGAGTTTTTGCCAGCTCCAAGGAGTTATAGTAACTTGCCTTTAACAGTGCTGCTTCATGTTTGGAACCACCCTGCCAAATAGGTCCTGGTGTATGTATGATATATTTGGCCTCCATGTTAAAGCCATCAGTCAAAACGGCTTCTCCAACCCTGCATTCCCCCATTTTATCGCATGCTTCTTGCAACTCATTGACACCTGCCGCACGGAATATAGCACCGCATACGCCACCACCCATTTTCAGCGATGTATTCGCAGCATTTACAACCGCATCGACCTTCATCTTTGTAAGATCATGGCGAACAATTTCTAATGGCATAAGTTTTCCCCTCCCCAAACCATTTTTTATAGTGTTCATTATATCAAAAAAAAATTTGATATTCGTAACAGTTGGTGCCTGACACTCTTTTACTGGACTTTCAATTAATAAAGCATGTGCGTTTGACAAATTCGGGTTGTGACACAGGCATGCCCTTGATATACTTTTTATATCTGATATACTTTTTATATCAAGTTTTTTAATCTCTTTGGAGGTGGTTTTTATTAAGATTTGCCCATATTTAGAATACTCATTCCAAATACTAGGTAAAAAGTGGAACGGGTTAATCATTCACTATTTGTCCCTTTGTGAGAACAACTCAACCAGTTTTACAGAAATGGTTCAAGAAATTTCTAACATTACGCCCAGAGTCTTATCCATGAGGTTAACTGAACTCATAGAGTATGGTCTAGTGAAGAAAGAAGTGATAGATTCACCCTCCGTAACGATTTCATATAAATTAACCGAAAAAGGGCAAGCACTTGTTTCTGCCTTACAGCCTATCCAGAAATGGGCAATTGAATATAAAGATAAGGTTTAATTAAAAAACAGGAGTGATCAAAATGAATAGCAAAAGTAATATGATGTGCGATTTGGAAACAGGGATTTGTGGAAGCACAGGAGACGAGGGAATGGAAATGATTGACTTTAATCAACCAAAAAAAACGATTAATCTTTATTATGTCACCGACCCAATTTGCTCCCACTGTTGGGCACAAGAGCCAGTGCTCCGTCGTTTTGAAGAGCAGTATGGCGATAACTTTACCCTCCATACGGTTATGGGAGGATTATTAGAAAAATGGGGCGATGGACCTGTCGACCCAGCAAATGGAATCGCAAAACCGTCTGATGTTGCTGGACATTGGAGAGAAGTTGGTGAATATACACGCATGCCAATTGATGGCACACTTTGGTATGACAACCCAATTCACTCATCCTATCCCCCATCTACTGTATTTAAAGTCATTCAAAAGCAAAATGAAGCTTTGGCTCGTGTGTTTTTACGACGTGTGAGAGAAGCCGTTTTCGCATTCAATCAAAATATTGCTGAGAAGTCGATTTTAGTGGAAATCGTGAATAATCTTGGACTTGATGGAGAAGCAATTGTAAAAGAAGCGGAGCTGCCAAGCCGACAGCAATTATTAAATGAAGATTTCGTGCTAGCTGCCAAATTAGGTGCCAGAGGGTTTCCAACGATTGTCATGATAAATGAGGAAAATAAAGGTGTGAAGATTGTTGGAGCTCGCCCATTAGAATACTATGTTGCAGGGCTAAAACAAGTACTAGATTCAGAGACTCTCCAAGTTAAACAACAACCAGCACTTTCTAGCCTGCTTGAAAAAGAAAAGCTTTTATTTTCGAAAGAGATTGAAGTAATGTACGATCTTGAAAAAACAGAAATTAACGCTTTTACTGAAAAAGAACTTTCATCAACCAGTTATCAAGTGAAGGAACTTCTAGGTGAAGCCTATTTTGTGAAGAAATAATCACGAAAACAGTAACGGGTTCCGTTCCCTATCGCTAACATTAAAAATGGAACCAAAAATGACTATCAAATTGTAAACTAATTTGATAGTCATTTTTTATTGGTATATCAAGCTTTTTACAGAATAAGTGCTTAAATTTGTACAAATGATAATGATTACTTATACATAAAAAAACACAATAGGTACTTTTTGCATGTACCTTTTGTCATTTTTATAGTCTATTGTATCTGCTCTGGTTTTCCAAAATAGCTAAACGAATTTGCTTCACTTTTATTTCTTTGCTTAATGAAAGCTATTCAGGTTGATTTTCATTTTACATTCCCCCATTAGCGTATTGTTCAGTTTCAAGAAGTTTTTAAACAACTTATTTTGTAACAATATTCATCTGAGATGTTTTTTCTACTATCTTTATCATTCCCGATTCCTCGAACTTTTTAACATTTTTCGTTTTCCATTTTATTTGAATTTTCTACATTTTTTTCATTTACAACATGGTTTGTGGATTTATACATTTTTGCTTGTTATGGATTATTCTCTTTGTTGAATGGGTACTGTATTGTCATCCCAAATATATAGGAGGTAATATCAATTGAACAATGAACAGTACCCAAGCAAATTGCGATTTCTGTGTTTTGAATCGTAAGGTATCACCGTTTAATCGGACTCCTTTGATTCATCGGCGCTCTCCTCTTCTGGAATAACAGGAGCCTCCAGGGCAGGGGAATCAATATTATACTCCATAACTTTTACCTTTGGCGGCTCTGGCCGACTTTGACCATACAGACGTACGTAGATTTCTTCAATTTCCTCTCCTGTCAAATCGCCCCGCTTCAGCAATTCTTCTGCAATGGAATGGACAAAGTCCGCGTTTTCATTTACTAGCTTCTTTACTTGAAGCATTTGGTCTTTTAACAACACGTTGATTTTTGGACGAAGCGCTCTAAGTCCATCGATTCGAGAGCCTATCGCCAGCCAGCTGAACAGCTCATCTCCCATACCTACCATTCCAAGGTAGGCGCCAGCTAACAGCGTAGCATGCTGCAGGTCGGAGGTGACACCGTTTAATTTCTTGAAGAGGAACTCTTCTTCCACCGCCCGTGCTGCCAGACACACCTGGATTTCTGCTAGGATTTCGCTATCGCTTCTATTATACCGCTCCTCTGTCGGCTTGGTGGCTGCAAGACCTAGCGCACTGCCCCTGCGGATAATTGTTACCTTCCAAACCCGTTCGTGCGGCTTCAATAGATACTGAGCGACTGCATGGCCGGCCTCATGGTAGGCGACATTACGCTTCTCATCTTCCATCATAGAGCTCAGAGGCTGCTTTAGTCCCCACTCATAAGTCTCCATGGCGGCCCGGAAGTCCTCGTAGCTTGCTAACTGTGCACCATGTTGGTGTGCAATTACAACAGACTCATTAACGATGTGTTTGATTTGTGCTGGGCTATAACCAATCGTATCAAGTGCAGCCTTCTCAGGTGTAAGAGTAGCGTCCCTTTTTACCTTCTCGAGGTAGTAGTTGAATACGTCCACCCTTCCATCATAATCTGGGGAATCTACCCAAAGCTTCCGATCAAATCTGCCGGGGCGGAGCAGCGCCTGATCGAGTACATCGGGCAGATTGGTTGCTCCGATTGTCAGCACTGCAGGTCGTTCTGCTTTTTTGCGCCGCAGCCCAAGTGAACGTAGCAATTTGGCAATCTTGGAATTATCAATGTTTGGCGGGTCCATCTGCAGAAGCAGCTCATTTAGCAGGCCCGAACCCATGCCCGCCATGCCGAGCATCCCACCCATACCACCACCACCGCCTCCAGCCGAACGACTCATTCCGATTGCATCGATTTCGTCGATAAAGATAATGCAGGCGCCGTATACTTTCGCAAGCTTCCTCGCCTTCCTATAGAGGCCCATCACCTTCAGGTTGCCGACGCCGAAGAACATATTTTGAAAACTAGGAGCCGATGCGTAAGCAAAGGGAACCTGCGCTTCGTTTGCAATTACCTGTGCCAAATAGGACTTTCCAGTGCCAGGGGGCCCACATAACATCAACCCTCGTATCGCCTCACCACCCATGTCCTTAAACTCCTTGACGCCCTTTAGCAAAACGACAATCCGCTTGGCATTATCAACGATTTCGGGATTTCCGCGGTAATCATCCCAAGTCGAACCAGTCTCGCCAGGCAGAATCCAGTAAGTTCTTCCCCGTGCCAGGAACCAGAAAAGAGCAACAAACTGGATAATCATAAACATCATTGCAAAGAGCAACTGCAGCAAATAACTAACAATAGTCAACGCTACCTGCCAATAGGCTGGCCCTCCCCTTAAGAGAATCATTCCTAAGAAAAAGATGGCCGCAAGCCAGAGAAGAGATTTACGCCACTTGACCCATTGATATTTCCTCATAGCTTCACTACCTTTCGGAATATTCAGAATATTATATGAGGAATTAGCCCTAAAAGTGCCTAGAAAGGTGTCAGGCACCTAAAAAAGACAATTGTCCATCATATACGGACACCTTTAATTATGTTTAAGGCGAATAACTTGAGAATCATACTGATATTTATTCGTTGTCTAATCAGGTCATACCTTATTTATATGAACGATATTAAGATTTTTTTGTTGAATTGTTGTTAATATTTTCCATATTTCTATTAAAAATGTTCTTTAAATCTAGGCACCTCTTCCCTTCAAAGGCATAGATAGATTTATCTATTCCTATGAACAAAATATTACTTATAAACAATGAAAAAGCCCTCCATGTAGGAAGGCTTCACCTTGCTTATTTAATTAATTTATTTTTAATGTCCAATAAATATTTGAGTACAACTGCTATACCGCTTATGAAATAGAATGTTATCAGAATCCACCCTGTTGGATCTATTGAAAACATGGATATTAGAATGTTCAACGGCAAAACAATATATACGATATCCTTTAAATAATCTAAAACAAATGTGGGATCGAACTTGCCTGCCCAAAAAGATTGGAAGAATGCAATAAGAAAATTAAGAATCATTAGTCCATATACAGCCCACATTGTGTAGAGCATCCAGTCTGAAAGTGTAAAGCCCATTTATCATCACCACCTTACATTATACTATGCTAGTAATAATGTAAGGTGAAGACAACAACGAGTTAAATTAACAAAATTTTCAGAAATAAGAAGTTGAATAAAAAAAGGGTTTTTGGATTCCTAACCTGTAGCTGCATAAATGTTAATCTACAGTCTTGCTGCAGCATGAAGTGTATCACATACATATGAGATAGCTGACGAAGGATAATTTCATCAAACTCTCGTCAATCAAATCTCCACTTTCCTCCCTATTACCCCTCCATTGCTTTTAACGCTTTTCTTTTGAATCCGCATTGCTCCATGGCTTCAGCAAGCTCTACTCTTAATTCCGATATATCAAAATTCACTAATTTTTTTCCTGCAACGACTTGCTTTCCAGCGATGAATACGTCTCTTACATTGCTGGCATTAGCAGAGTAGACTAATGCAGAATACGGATTAAAAATAGGAAACATGTTGACTGAATCGGTTTCGACTAGAATGAAATCGGCTTGTTTCCCTACCTCGATTGAGCCAATTTCCTCCTGCATGCCTGAAACCTTCGCTCCCCCAATGGTTGCTAATTTTACAATTTCTTCCGCTGGGAAAGCACTGCGATCTTGTAAATAAGTTTTATGGAAATTAGCAAACAAACGCATTTGGCTAAATAAATCGAGCGTATTGCCACTGCTTGGGCCATCTGTTCCTAACCCAACCGTAACACCAGCAGACAATAAATCGCGGACACGGGCTACACCTTTGGCAGATTTCGTATTGGCGCCGATACAATGAGCCACCTTTATATCATACTTCTTCAACAACTCAATATCATGGTCTAACAAATGAATACAGTGGGCAGCTACGAGTCTCGGACTCAATACGCCTATCTCCTCTAAAAATTCAATCGGCGTTTGATTGAATTCTTCACGATATTTGTCCATTTCAAAATCCATTTCACTGACATGCATCATCCATGGCACATTGTATTTTTTAGACAATGCATCTGCTTGTTGGAGCACTTCAATCGTATTAGAATACGGTGCATGCGGTGCTATTGATGCTTGAATTCGATTATTTCCTTGCCATTTCGGCAGAAAACTTTCAGCGTATGGCAAGCCACCCATGGGCTCCGCTACATCAACCGTTACGGAATCAATGACGGTTTCTGCTAAAATACCGCGACTATGCATTTCCTCTGCCGCTACAGCCAATTGATGTTCAAAATAATACATATCAAAGAAAGTCGTCACACCAGCAAGCTGCATTTCCGCAATAGCATATTTTCCACTCGTGTAGGCTAATTGTTCATTCATACATTCATTTTCTAATGGAAATAAGAAGCGGCGTAAACGATCTGGATAGTCATCCCCTAAAGAACGGAAAGGAATCATGCCAATATGTGTATGAGTATTGACCATGCCAGGTAACAAAATAGCACCTTTGGCATCGATACACTTGTCATAGGTGCTATTCTTCGGCAATGAATTCATCGCACCTACTTCTTTAATTTTCGTCTCGTCTACTAGTAAATAGCCATGATGAAATTGCTCCATTTGCTCATTCATCGTTAAAATCCACGCATTTTTAAGGAGAATTTTCAAAGTTTTTCACTCTCTACTAATGGGATCATCATTTGAGACCGCACATTCATCATCCCTTTGTCTGTAATTTTGATAACAGGTGAAACCGGCAATGATAAAGTTGAGAAGGACATAATTTCATTGCTGTTGCGATAACCTAACGCAATCATCGCTTGGCGAACCTCCTTCAAATGTGCACCTAGTTCCTGGATGGGTGCATCGCTAATAATTCCGCCAACGGACAATGGGCAAATCGCTTGTACCTTTCCAGCTTGGGCAACGACATAACCACCTTGTATGTCCAACAATTGTTTTTGCGCCACTAATATATCTTCCCTACTCGTTCCCATCACCATCAAATTATGATGATCATGTGCCCAAGTTGTGGAGACAGCTCCTTTTTCAGATAACGCATTTTCGACAAATCCGTAGGCGATATTACCAGTTTTCCCATATCGCTCCATCACAACTATCAAGGCTAACCCACTTTTCTCCCAATCTAAATATCCTTCTACGACTCCAATCTCTCGCTGTACATGTTCGGTAAATGTACCAACTTCCGAAATTTGAATCACGTTGACTACTGCCTTTTCAATTGCCTTCACCTTGATGCGTAAATCCTCCGATGTTAAGGCACGACATTTTAAAGATTGGTAGAAATGTCCAGGAAACTTAGGTTTCACAGCTGGATACCGGATGTCATTTCCTCGTTCGTGAACCAATTTTCCATCCTTATAAACCGCAGCGATATCTAAGGTTTCAACGTTATCTACCAGTAGAAAATCAGCTTTAAAGCCCGAGACAATTGCACCACGGTCCTGGAATCCCATTCGTCTAGCAGGCGTATAGGTAGAACAGTATAGTGCCTGTTCAACGGGCATACCGTAGAAAATAGCTAAACGTACGTTCACGTCCAAATGCCCCTCCAGCAAATCGTCTGCCATCACATCATCGGTAATGATGGCCAAATATTCATAGAAATTATTTTCCACTATGACACGTATATTTTCCGGCGTAATCGATTTCTTTTGAAATTCCAAAAACATCCCATTCGTGATCTTCTCATAAATCGAATCGGGCGATTGATGGGTATGATCAGCCGTAATCCCTGCATATAAAAATTTCGCCAATTCTAATCCGGAAACACGCGGAATATGCCCTTCTAAAGGCATTAATGGCTTTTCCGTTTGAACCACACGTAAAATTTGTCGAATTAAAGAATCCGGTTCATTGACAATCCCATTGAAGTTCATCGCTTCCCCTAAAGCCATCACTTTCGGATGCTGCAGGAGCTGATTCACTTCTTCAACACCAATATAGCCTCCTGTCGTTTCTAGTTCTGGTGTCGTCGAAGGGACAGACGAAGGAATGGCATAGAAAATATCCATCACACTCGGTTGGGAAAAGAACGCCTCTAGACCTTCCATACCAAACACATTGGCAACCTCATGAGCATCCGCCACAACCGTTGTTACTCCATGAGTTAACACTGCTTCTGAAAAAATAGACGGTGAAGTCATGGAGCTTTCAATATGCATATGAATATCTATTAAACCTGGAATCATATATTGATGTTTTGCATCCACCACTTTACTAGCCTTTAAATTCGCAAATTTCCCAGCCGTAATATAGTAAAATTTATCATCAATAATCGCCACATTTTTCTTTTCAAACGTTTTTGTAAATGTGTTGAAAACCTGTGCATTGATAATCGCTAAATCGACTTTCATTTCAGAGTTCCCTCTTTCTTATGTACATGATAAACAAGAATAGGGCCAAGAATTATCCTTAGCCCTACTCCTTAACACAGTGATTATTTATTCAGAATTCTATTCCATTGATTAATCCAAGATTCAAGATTTTTATTGACGAATAATGGATCCACTTTGTTTGTACGTGCGGCAACATCACCGTATGTTTTATTCTTTGCCGCTTCATCGTCTAATACTACTTCTTTATTTGTTGGAGCTTCATTTAAAGATACAGCCGTTTTTTCTTGTACTTCTTTGCTTAATCTCCAGTCAATATATTTATAAGCTAAGTCTTTATTTTTAGAGTTTTTGTTGATGTTGATGGTGTTAAAGTTTGCGTATGTTCCAGATTGTGGGACAACATAAGCAACATCTGAATTTGAACCAGTAATAAGTGGAACAGCAAAGTCACCCACAACAGCCGCTACAATTTCTCCTGATTGGAACATGTTTGCTAAATCTGATGATTTGCTATATGTTTTGACAACGTTTGGAGCTAGATCAGTAATTCCCTTAAATGCTGCTTTTCCTTTATCAGTTGTAATATCAACATTCTCGTGCTCACTTGCTACAGTAAGCATGGCTGGACCAAATGTTGTCGTAATGTCAGGAATGGAGATTTTTCCTTTCAAAGAAGGATCCCATAGATCATCCCATTCCTTGATTTCCATACCTGCTGCCTTTTTATTGTAGACAATCCCGATACTGTTTAACGTATACGCTGGGCCAGAACCATCTGCAGATAATTGTTTTGCACTATCGATAAGATTTTGCATATTAGGTACTTTTGAACTGTCTATTTTTTCAAATAAGCCTTCTGCTACACCATCAGCCGCATTTGATTGAGACAATTCAATCACATCAACCGTTGAGTTCGGGTTACTTTTCAATTTTGTAAAACGTTCCGAGCTTGTACCAGTTTCTAACACAATATCGACATTATATTTCTTTTCAAAGGGTTTGAAGACATCTTCTTGCATTTTATCTTCTTCTAAACCAAAAGTGGAGATAACCAATGTTTTTGGTTCCTCTTTTGCAGTATCTTTTGCAGTATCTTTTGCAGTATTACCACCGCCACATGCTGCCAACATACTAGCCGTTACGAAAGCTAGACCTACTAGGCCCAATTTTTTGTTCATTTTATTCTCTCCTTTTCATAGATGCTTGAACTACTTTATATTTCGAATAGAATTAACTATACGATGATTAGTTTGTAAGATGGAATTAATAAGGTGACAGCGTCTCCCACTTGATAGATCACCTCATCGGCTTCATTTACAAGTAATGTGCCAATTGACGTTTCAACCTCATATTGGTAAGACTTACCTAAGAAAGTACGGACTTTTATTAACCCTGACACGGTATTATTTGTATTTGCATTGGTGCTTCCGACAATATCAATGTCGTCTGGGCGAATCGTTCCTGTATGTTTTCCTGTATCCCATTTGCGAGTACTAGTGAAAACAGTTCCATCAACCGCTTGATATTTCCCGTCTTCGATTGGTGTCAAATCAAAGAAGTTCTCAAAGCCGATAAAGCGAGCGACGAACTCCGTTTTTGGATTTTTATAAATCTCTTCAGGTGTGTCGAACTGTTCGATCACACCTTTATTCATGACAGCTACTTTATCAGAAATGGAGAAGCATTCCTCTTGATCATGCGTAACAAACACAGAGGTAATCCCTAATTGGCTTTGGATCCGTTTAATTTCGATCCGCATCGCCACGCGCAATTTAGCATCTAAGTTACTTAATGGTTCATCCAGTAATAATAATTTGGGTTCGATGACTAAGGCACGTGCTAAAGCCACACGTTGTCTTTGTCCACCTGAAAGTTGTTTTGGATAGCGGTCACTCAGCTCTTCTAAGCCTGTAATCGCTAAAATATCGTTTACTTTTTTGTCAATGGTATTCTTTTTTTCCTTGCGTAATTTCAAACCAAACGCGATATTTTCTTTGATGGTTAAATGGGGAAACAACGCATAGCTTTGGAATACCATGCCAAATTCACGCTTATGAACGGGCACCTTTGTTAAGTTTTTATTGTCAACTTGGAACTCCCCATCATTTGGTTCAATTAAACCCGCAATCACACGTAAAGTCGTTGTTTTCCCGCAACCTGATGGTCCTAATAAGGAAACCAATTCGCCTTTTTCAATGGATAAATTCAAATCTTTCAATATATCGGTTCTGTTATCATAACTGACCCGAATATCTTTTAATTCCACATAGGACATGATGTATGTTCTTCCCCCTTTGATGTTGGATCTAGGGTGTTCCTATGAAATACTCGCTAACCCTAATGACTTTTCAATAATAACCATCAGAACAATCGTACCAAGCATTAAAATAACGGATAATGCAGAAACAGATGGATCATAGTTGTATTCAATATAATTCATTAAGCTAGTTGGTAACATAGTCACACCCGGGCCTGATAAAAACTGTGACACAGGTATATTGTTGAAAGAATTAATGAATGCCAACATGAAGGAAGCAAAAATTCCTGAAGTAATGTTCGGTAAAACCACTTTGCTAAACGTTTGTAATTTTGTACAACCTAACGTCCACGAAACTTCTTCAATCGAAAAATCTAACTGCTCGATAGTTGAACCTACCACACGAATCACGTAAGGCAAGCAAATCAAGAAATGACCCAGTAACAATCCCTGGAAAATAGGAAATTGAAATTGTATCACAATAAATTGATACAAGGCATAACCGACGACTAACCCTGGTACGATCGTTGGCGAAAGGAAAAAGCTCTTAATCCAACTTCGTCCTAACACCTTGTGGCGTGCCAATGAATAAGCAGCGGGAACACCGATAATCAATGCCAACAGAGTCGCAATAAAGGCTACTTGTAGACTAAGCAAGAAGCTGTTCATAAAGGATTCATTGTTAAATACTTTGCCAAACCAATCAAGGGTAAAACCTTCAATTGGAAATTGAATCGTTGAATTGGTTCCAAAAGAGGTCACGACAATAATGAGTAAAGGGACAAATAGAAACGCAAAAACGAACCCTGCGAAGATTTTTAAACCAACATTTTTACGCACTTGTCTCACCTCTCTTATCCATACGTCCAGCAACCCAGTAGAATAACTTCATCACAATGACCGTCGCCACAATCATAATCAAGGCAATCACACTTGCACCTTGCCAGTTGCCTAATGCCGTTGCATTTTGATACAAGAAGGTGGCTAACATGATATTTCGGTTCCCACCCAATAATTGAGGGGTTGTATAGGCTGTCATCGTACCCGTAAAAACTAAAATACTGCCAACAATAATCCCTGGTACACTTAATGGCAAGATAACCTTCATGAAAGCAATCAAACGATTGGCACCTAATGTTTCTGCTGCTTCCATTATTTCAGAATCAATGTTTTCTAAAATCCCCACCAAGGTAATGACCATTAAAGGTAAGAATAAATACACGGATCCAATCCCAATGGCAAATTCCGTATAAAGCAAAGTCAGTGGTTTAGAAATCAAGCCGGCATTCATTAAAGTATTATTAATAATACCGTTTTGTCCTAACAGAGTAATCCAGGCAAAACTTCGAACCACTGAATTTGTTAGCAACGGAAACAATGTTAAAGCCATCAACAGGCTGCGCGATTTTTTCGGACTTTGGGAAATGTAGTATGCAGTCGGAACGCCTAACAATACACAAATCAAAGTTACGATCAGTGAAATTTTTATCGTCCGCCAAAAAATACCTAAATTATACTCATCCATGAAGAACGAAGTATAATTTGCCAAGGTGAACCCTCCATTAAAGAACGTTGGAAAAACGATAGAAATAAGAGGTACCACCAAGAATAAAATCAAGAGAATCAAGCCTGGAGCCAAGATGATATATGGGACTCTTCGATGCGTCATATCTGGCCTCACTTTCCATATTCTAAAAAAGTATTTCCTATGATGATAAATATCATACAAGCAGACGCTTTATATGCTTTCTTGTATACTAGTATTATAATTACTAAGACACTCTCTGATAACTAAAAATACGAATATTACAATTTTTATTTAAATTAAATGTTCGTAAAAAGCAATGAAAAGTTATTAAATAAATGATGAAAGTAAGTGTTTTTCATTTTTTTACATAAAGTCAAAAATAACAAAAATTTAACCCGAACCTGAAGAGATACAAAAAAAAAGCAGATAGACTATGCTCTTCGCCAACTTTTACGTTGAATATGGTTGTTTACATTTTCATGCACTTCTTGAACAACTGCTTTTATCTGTTCAACTTGTGAATAAAAATCACCAATAATTATCCATATTGGTTAATAGCTTCATATATGGAGTAATAATCGATACCTATTTTGCACCGATGGTTTGAATTCCTTCTATTAATGCACCTGCACTGCTTACGATTGGAGTAGGTGCTCCATTTTCAGCAGTAGCATTTCCTAAACGTTCTTCTGAGATTTGGTGGTAGCCAGGACCCTGGCACATAATAGCAACTAAACAAGCATACGCTAATACGTCGCATCGGGCATCAGATAATTCTCTTTAAATAAAGAACCTTTTCAAATTTCTCCAACGGATATTAAAAATTACTTGGAAGAACAACTAGAACGGGATAAGAGCATTTCAACGGTTAACAAAGAATTAGCGATTATTAAGACATTTTTCCATTACCTTTGGGAGATTAACAAAGTACCTGTTGATCCAGCTGTAAAAATTAAACGTTTTTAAGTTGAAAAGGAGCTCATGGTAATTATTAGTTATGATCAAATACATTCAATTTTGAATAAGGTGTTGTCGAAACAGGAATATTCTAAATTGAGAAAAGTCGTATTCCTTTTAGCTGTTAAGGGATTAAAGACAGCAGATTTCCGTTTTAAAAGGGAAGATGTTTTGGATGATTTCGAAGAGAATAATATTGTCATACAACTTAAGAATCGTTCTATTACCTTAAGAGATATGGAAGCCACATGCTTTCGAGAATATTATGCTGAAACGATGTATAGTGAAAGTGATTTTGTCTTTAACACTACACCGCATGGAGAACATTCTGGGGGACCTATTCAGGTTATGTCTATTCTTAACCATTTAAGAGCGATATCTTCAGATTATCTAGGGGAAAATGATCCAGCATTGACTCTAATATCAATACGTAGAGCAATGGCCTTAAATCTGTATATAAAAAAACGATCCATACAAGACATTGCAAAAGAACTTGGAATAGAAGAAAATTCAGCTTCTAATTACTTAAAATACATATTACTTGGAAATATAACCCCAAAATCTTAATTCGAACAAAGTGGTTTAAAGAATTAATTTAAATTGTGGTTAGACCGTTATTTAATTTTTTGATGATAAATATTTTATATGTGTCTTGTTTCCTTATTTTGGTGTGTTGGAGATTTGCATTCTAGCGCATTTATCTTTTCATTTATGTACAATCCTTACATGTAATTTCGTTGTGGGTTAATTGTTTGAGTATTCAAGAAAAAAGATTATATATACACAAATATTTCTCTCTTCTTTTAAAAAGATCATTATATTGTTAAAGAAACACTATCGGCTTAACTTTTAATATTCATATTAATATGATATATATTTAAAAGTAATGATGCAATATACAATATATACTGAAATAATAACAATTATATAATATATGAAATTATTAATATATATTTCGACATATATGTTATTAGTTTTGTGAGAAAATTAATATTCCTATCGTCCCCTAGCTTGAATAGATTAAAGTCAATCGATGGCAAGGAATAAAATTTCTTCGCAAATACAAAAAGTCTCGTAAATACTTTTCGAGACTTTTTTGATCTATTATGAAAGAGTATAATTTTTAAAACACACAGTTTTGAAGTTAGAGGGAAGATATCTTTTTTGGTTCAATTAAGTTTTATATAATGGTCTAAAGTCTTGATTTACTGCACTTTTTAACTTGTGAAATATCATTTAATTTTATTTAGTAATATCTAAAAGCATCTAATCTGTGACCAAGATGTGACCATTTTTTTATAATTTAATTGGTGATTGTGGTTACATTAAATTAGCTACAGTATACAGCTAATCGTGTCTTAAAATTAGTAATTACTTAGAGAATGCAGTATTAGCCCCACCTACGCTTTATACCTTGATGGGCACACTTTCTATCCACCTATTTTTCATTAAAAAGAAAATCTATCTCTTTCATTTTTAAAGTTTTCCATAATACAAGTTTTTACAATTACTTAAGTATAGAGCATCAATTTGAATTTCTCCCCAATAGCCTTTTGACTTTTCGGCAAACCAATTGATAATAAAGGTGCCAGGTGCCATCCAATATCTGGATGGCACCTGGCACCTTGTTCATGAAGTATAAATAGGAAGTGTTATTCTTATCGTTGTTCCTTTATTTAAAACACTATTTATCTTAATTTTCCCATTCATTGTCTCTATTGTTTTTACAACAACCATTGAACCTAATCCAGTCCCCTTTTCTTTAGTGCTGTAATAAGGTTCGCCAAAACGGTTTATTTGTTCTTTACTCATTCCAACACCGTTATCGCTTATCTCGATAATGATATCGAATTTACTTACGAGTGTAACTAAACTAAGCTCCCCACCATTAGGCATAGCCTCTACACTATTTTTAATCAGGTTTAAAAAACATTGCTTGAAATGTTGAATATTTCCGCGTGTAATTCCTGGCACTAACTCTTCTGATATCTTCACCGAATTCATATTGGCCAATGGTTTCGTCATTTCAATAATACTTCTTATTTCACGATCTATTAAAATAATACCTATATCTTCGGTTGCAGGTTTTGCATATGCTAAATAATCACTAATAATTGTCTCTGCAGATTTAAGCTCTCTAACCACATGTTGAAAGTACTGTTCTCTAACTTCTTGAGAAAGGTTAGGGGCTTTTAGGAGATCAATAAACCCCTTTACAACTGTTAAAGGATTTCTAACTTCGTGGGAAATACTCGCTGCTAACTGGCTAACAACTTCCATCTTTTCTAGCTTTGCTATTTTTGTCTTTATACTAATTGCGTCACCTAATATTTCTATTATATATACAACGAAAAACATGACTACTGGAGGAAGGAAAATAAAATAAAACATATAAGCTTCAGTCACCCTAAATGAATCAGATATGGTAACAGCTATAGAAGTTGTTAATATTCCAAGACACAAAGATAACAGAACTGAGAAAATAAGCTTATTTTTTCTATTGAACATGCTGAACTTTTTTGAAAAAAGTGCCGTTATAATAAAGATCACGATATAAACAATAAGAGTTAGAGAATTGAATCCATAAATAAAAAATCTAATCGCCAACGAAATTATCAACAAGGCAGCCCCGACAGGCCATCCGCCATAAAGTATACCAATTAAAAAAGGAATTTGCCTTAAATCATGTATACAATATTCATCAATATAAATAGGGAATTTCATACATAAAATACTTGGTAAACTCATGCATGCTGTAATAAGGGTTTTTTGATAATTTTTAAGCGTTTTAAAATTATCAATTAAAACGAAGAAAACAAAAATACTTACTAAAATGTAAAACAAGTTATCTAAAACATTTTGATTAATATAAATGAAGTCCATAGTAAATATCCTTTGTCAAAATTTATAAACTTATTTAATTATAAAGGATAAGTCCTATAAAAGAGAGCTTTTTTTATTTAAGTGAAAAACTCCCAAAAATGGATATTAACCTACTAGTTAAGCTTCAATGTTATGACCAAAAAAAATATATTACTAGAACAAAGTTCACTGTGACGCCCCAAAAAGTCTTGTTTCATACGATTGTTCTACACACAGATAATTGAGAAGAAAAAAGATTATGCTCCTTCAAATTATACAAAAAAAACATTTGCAGTAGTTTTCACATATTTGATTGCTGTTTGTAGAAAAAAATTAATCCAGCCATAGACTCACTCACCTTTTCATCGCTCTAATATCTGTAAATCTGACGTGGATGCGTGCGGTCTTACGGTACTCGTACTAACCGTCTCAGACATCGGTCTCCCTCACTCTACCGATAACACACAAAAAAAGGTTCTGGTGCAAATACAATAAAAGTTTGAAAAAATGAATAGATTCCTTACGGAATCCTCAGATTGTAGACAAAAGGCATTCGAATGAGCCCATTCGATGCCTTTTTATTGGATTTTTGCTCGTAAGAGCAAAATTTAGACCTATCCTTTGACTATTATTACGCCAATTCTGGACCTTTCCACGTCCAGCTGGCCATCTTTTTCAAGTTCATGGCAGCAAAAGTA
>NZ_JAGGQR010000064.1:0-17964 GCF_018613205.1 Bacillus sp. ISL-46 | reverse complement strand
TCGTATTAAACTGAGGGAGTTTAATAAGGAATGATATAATTATTAATAATAATTTAAGTAAGGTAGGATAGAGGATTGATGAATATTCAAAAATTGACTCAAATCATCTTAGTAAGTATTTCAATCCTAATTCTAAATGGATGTGTCTCTAAAGATGATTTAAAAAAGCCAGTTCAAGATTATCTAAAAACTAATTATGGATTTAAAAAGGAGTTTCAAATTATAACAGCAGAAAACAATTTCTTGGTAGATGATAATTACGATACTCATTTAAGAATAGATAAACCGTACTCAGCGTATCCAAGTCTTACTTTTGAAAAGGAGACTCATCAGGATAAAAGTATTATCTATAAATTTGTTCAAGAATCAAGTGATGATTTTTATTTAGAAATGTTCTAAGGTGCATATATAGAGCAGCATCCTGAAGTTATTCACACGATTAATAAAATAATAAAAAAGTATGGTTTAGTAAAATATCCTCAAAAAGTTGTTATTGAGGATGGAGAACCTGCCTACATGTTCCCTTTCGATAATATTGAATTAAATATGGTATATTCTCAAGAATTATTAGAAGATTTTAAAAGGACCCAAAAGATTGATACCAATGCTCTTTTACCTACATTGAAACCAAGTGATCCTCGGCGTGAAAATTATAATTCGAGGTATATAGGTGTGGTGAATTTTTTATTTGAATTTGACATGAATAAAAATAAACATCCTATTCCAAAAGCTAAGGATTTAATAGTGGACTTTCAACAAAGTGGGGTATTAACTAAAGGAATATACAACATTGATATGTCGGTAGATGATTCAAATCCTGATCATTTCGTAGGATGGGAGTATAATAATGTAGCTTTATTTGAAGTTGATGAAAATGGTAAATATACTATAATTGCTACACCTAAATATGATGATCTAGATAACTCATACTTTTACGGTGATTATGTAGCTAAAAAAATTAAACAATAGGTACATTAACTTGTTCAACTAACGGGTGCATTACTAAAAAATATCAAAAGGTGATCTAATAATGACTATACAAGTCAAACTGAAAGATATAATTGAGGAAATGGAAATACAGTTTGAAGAGTCACGTTCATTACTAAATATTAAAACGGGTGAAATAGTGTTAGTAACATCGGAGGACTTGAGAGCAGTTGAAGACGAAAAACCATTTGATCATTTACCGGAATGGGAACAAGAGAATAGAATGATTGCAATTGATGTGGTTGAGAACTTTGAAAATTATATAGAGTTACCTACTAAATATGAAGTGAATGAATATGAAATAATGGAAAACTTTTGCCTAACAGTAAGTGATCAACGAAAGCAGGACTCCTTATTAAGAGCAATTAAGGGAAAGGGTGCCTTTAGAAGATTTAAGGATAAAATAATAGATTTTGAACTGGAAGAACAATGGTATTCATACCGTGACGAGATTTTTAAACAAATTGCAATTGAATGGTGTCAAGAAAATAAAATAAATTTTATTGAATAGAAATGCCAAGGGGTGATTACTGAACCAAATGGTAATCACCTTTCTTATTAAAGTAACGTAAGTTTTATATACAGTATCAGCAAAAAAACGTTGATGTGATGCACCTTTTATCATTGTTTATATATATCCAAAGATAAGCGTTTAAAGACTTGTCTTGGAGCCTCTGTAGGTACGATTTGTCTTGAAAGGCTGAAGCAGTTGTTTCATCAGGCATCCAAGCCTATCATACCCACCCCTCCAAGTAAAGTCCTATGTTTGTTAATATTGAAAACTATAAATACTTACTGTAGATAATGCTTCTACAAAGATAAAAAACTGGCATTTTTACTATCTTTACTTACGTTGAATACGGTAGAAAATCATACTGTAGATAAGGGCAGTTTAGTTGAACAAGAACTGTGTATCTGTTTAGGAAAGAACGATATAATAGCTATATAAAATCTTAATTCTTTGAGGTATTTAAATGGCGGAAATATGGATACAGGAAGAAAAAATTAATGAAGATTTTTTAAATCAGAACGGACATCATATAAAGTTGAACGGAGAAATCAAATCTGTATTTTTCATTGGGGAAGGTACTGAAGGAGATTATGTTAAACACAATTTAAATTTCTTACAGGGTTTATTAATTACACAAAATGTTTTAATTTACCAAAATTCTTCATGAACTACTCTCCCTTAATAAAAAAATAAGCCACTTAAAGTGACTTATTTCTGGATGGTCCCCGCATCCAATCCCATAGTTGCAGCTACTACCTGCTTGTTTTCATTTATGGTAGCGAACATATAATTCGTGGGAGAAGTAACATAATTCAATTCGTCCGAGGTAATATTGTCCTTTAACTTAAGTTCCTGCTGTAAGTGATAAATTCCTCCAGACTCAGGAAGATTCGATATGGCTGCTTGCCCGTCTGTTGGAGTTCCCCAAACTGTCACGATTTCAGCTAATCTATGCTTTCCAGTCACTTCAAGAAAGGTGAAACCGAATTTATTTTTTGTACTATTCATTAGGTTTCTAAGTTCACCAGAAAACTGAACATCCATATCAAGCTTCACGATATTTCCATTCCTAGTGATTTTTAGAATACCGTTCTTTAGGTTCACACCATTTATTTCATTTTGATACTCCGTAACAGAGTCAGGATCCTTCTTCACCTGAACTTGTTCCGATTTTGCAGGTTTTGCAGTTTCAGCTTGTGCCTTAACATCCTGTTGGGGCTCCAAATTTGAACAGCCGGAAATCACAAGGGACATGACTAATAAGAAAGCATAGATTAGTTTTTTCACTTTTCATCCTTTGACTAAAATAGTTTTATAAAGGTTTAGAAACCTTATCTGCATAATCATCATAGAAGTATTTAGCGTTTACGGCCTTTCTGGAAGTCTTCACTCCATTGCTGTAATGAACAATGTTTCCTGCTGTAGAAACCGCCTGAGAGCCTGTAGAGATAGTGGTAGTGGTATATGCCGGAAGATTGAATGTGTATGTAACTGACACTGATGAAGATGTTCCGAACGATACCTCCGCAGTGATATTAAGTTTTCCCTGGATCAATCCAAAGTTTGCTTTTGTTTCGTAGGAAGCTCCAACCGCACCATTTGCAAACTTCGTTCTGGAAACGGTCCTTGATACACTATCAACCGTGGAACTATTATTTGTGATGGTAGTTCCCCAATCTTTGCTCTTGTAAAGTGACTTTGAGTAGTATTCGTACTCATCACCAGTATGGGAACATAGTACGCATTTATACCGCCTGAATCTGTGACGTCCTGAAAATCTTCTTCAATAGGTGGATTATAGTGGATGGCCTCGATTACTAAATGACCGTCCTTTTCCTTTTTCACCTCGTTCGTTGCGAAAGCCGCTGTTGTGGAAAAAGTTAATAAAGATCCTAATGCAACAGTAGAGACTAACCCCTTTAACACCTTCAACTTTTTCATCATATCCAACCTTCCAACATTTGGATATTTAATTGTCCTACTCCATTATACCGTGATAGGGTTATTGTGAGGGTTGGGAAAATTATATGTTGTTTCCTTCAAAAAAACATATAGACAAGCCATAGTCCAATTCTATTATATTGTAGTTGAACTGAGAATATGGTTGGGAAAATTTCTTAATTTTTGTTTTTATGTTGAAAAGGGAGAGATACTTAAATCAGATGATTATTTGAATAATAATGAAAAAATAAGGAGGCTTGATGAAATAAGTTCTGAGTTAAAAAATTATGAACAAAAAGTCTTGGCAAAATCAGTAGAGTTTCCGATTCTTAAACCAGCATATATTCCAGAAGGGTATTCATATAAAGAAACAACCATACGCCCGAAAACAGGTTTTTTCCGTAAAGACCCTTCGGTTAAATTGGAATATCAAAAGGGTGAATCTGGACTCTCTATTACTCAGGAAAAAATAGGACAAAAAGACTTGTTAAGCGGATGGGATTTTCAATATACAGATTCTTATACTTTAAAAGGCTTTGAACTGGATTTTAAACATTCTGATGATACTAATATTCAAGGTATGAGATTAATCGTGCCAGAAAAAGGAATTAAAATCTCTATACTAGCAGACTTATTAACAAAGGAAGAGATGGAAAAAATCCTGTTATCAATGGTCGAAAAGAAATAAGAGGTTCATTCTTTTTGAATCATAAACAGAACTTCCTAAATGCTTACCTTGATAAAAGATTGTGAAAAATGTACTTAAAGTAACGGGTGCTTGAGTTGAAGATACAGCAGCTGACTTGGCGGCATTTTTTTAAAGGGACAGGATAGTGGAATACAGGTTTTATGATCAGGGGTTTTGTGTATGTTAATTCTGTGTTCAGGAATTACAGGTTTTCAACCAGCACCATCGGTTAAAGAGAATAAATTCAAACAAATATGTTACTCTTTGTTTGGTTCAAAAGTATTGGACTTTATTGGTGGTGAACCAGGAAAGAGTTTTTACGAGTGTATTATTAAGGTTAAAGATAAAAGGATTCATATTTTGCTTAATAGTCAGTATGCTTTTAGGCTTTTACATCGACTCGTGAATTCAATGTGGATTATTTTCCCTTCATTGATGAACCTGATATTGCACAGCCATTCAAACAGTATTATAAAATACTGCATCCAAACCAGTTGAATGAACCGTTAAGATATACTCAAAAAGGTGATAAGATTATAGTGAAAAACTAGCTAATCGGAGTTCTTATTAAGCTAACGGGTGCTTTTGTTGAAATTGGGATTGCGTCGTAGCAAGCCCTATTTTTTTATTTGAAGACACTGAGCAAATACCTTTACAATTGTAAGCGTTTTCAAATATAATGTAATTAGGTCGGACGACAATGGTGGTCATCACGGTATTCAGCGTAGGCGGAGCTGATACTAACAGGAGCTATAAGCTCTATTTTTTTTTTTGCGAAAAATTACTTATTTAACGGTGCTTTGTTAATTAAAAATGATGATCGTTGCAGAAGTCTTTTTGTTGTTGGACTAATGGGCAAGGTAGTTGAAGTGGAACAGTGACAAACTAACAGGTATATAAATTCCTTAAAAGGAGTAAGAAAACCGTACAATTATGAAAATAGTGGCTATTGGTATTATATTAGTTGTTGGCGGAAGTATCATTTTAGGGTGGTTTATTAAAGAAGCTTATAAAAATTATAAAAATGAAAGTACAAAAACTAAAATTTTCTATTTCGTATGGGTGATTTTAGGTGTCGTATTAGATTTAAGTAATGGATTAATTATTATTGTTGGTCTTATTTTATTAGGAGCTCTTTTAATAATCTATTCCCCACTCTTCAACTAACGGGTGGAAGAGTTGTAGATCAGAGCTGTCATTATGGCAGCTTTTTCTTGTAACTAACAAGCAGATTGGTTTAAGAAGTTATGTGGGAATTTTTGTATTTATAAAATTCTGAAAATGTTATAATTAAAAATGTAAACTAATTGGAATTTAACAAAAAAACCATAGGGATGTGTTAATTATGAAGAAATTAATTATAGGAATTAGTATCGTGGTGGTCGCTTTTCTAATTTCAATGTTTTCAAGCAATTACACTTTATTGTATAAAATCACAGGGGCTGTCGGAATTATCTCACTGATATTAGGAGCTTTGTTATCTGGAGCATTCTTGGATGGGGATAGGTTGGGTAGAAATCTACAATCTGAATCAAAAGAAGATAGAAAACAAAGATTTTCACAAACTAATTCTATATTGTTAATAGGATTACCTAATTTATTAATTGCAGCGGTTTGCTTTTTTCTAATGAAATTAATGAATAATAGTTACCAAATCCCTATTGTTTGTTAAACTAACGGTTGCTTTCCTTTAAGAACTGGTTGCTGCGGCAGCCTTTTTTCTTGCTCCACTAACGGGGCAGGTTAATTTAAAGGTGATTTTCGATAAAACCCCAATATTTAACTCAACAACTTGGATTAATAATGTTCCAGAAAGCATTTGCATTTATCAAAGTTCAACGGATGAAAAATGTTCTGAAATTAAAGATGAGATTAAAATAGAGAAAATTGTTGGTTTTATTAACGAAGCTATTGATTGGAATGAAGAAGTATCACCTCGTGAAAAAACAAGCGTAATTGATTTTGGGGATATGAGTATAAAGGTTCAATATGAAAACGAAAAAGAAATTTATTTTCAATCAGAAAAAGGTACAAAATTGATGAAACCAGAACCTGATTTCTTTGAACTTACAAATCTTCCACAATAGGTCTTATTCAACTAAAGGGTGCTTGAGTTTAGGCTCAGCTGCCATTCTCGGCGGCTTTTCTTATTCAAGTAGCGGGCAGGTTAGTGGAACAAGAATAACAAAAACCATTCTATATTGAATGGTTTTTGTCTTTATGATAATTTGGTGATGTACTAGAGTGTGTTAATATGCGATCTATTACTTTTTTAGTAAAGTGCATGAAGTAATTGAGTATTATCCCTCCTAAACAAACGGTTAATAAAGTTCCAATGCCAAGTGGTCCATTAAAAATCATTGCCATTATCAAGAATACGAGGTAAACGAATGTTCTCGAAAGAAATATATTTGTTCTAGTTAATTCTTGTATGATTAATGTTAATCGGTCAACTGGAATGGGGGCAAAATTTGTGTGTAAATAAATTGCTGTTCCAAATCCTATAACAACTAAGCCGATAATAAAACAAACAACTTTGCTATACCATAGTTCAGGTGCTATCAAATTGTGCAATAAAAAAAGCCACATATCAATACCAATACCCGTTATAAATGCTGTTAACAATCCCAAAACTTCTGGTCTTTGTCTTTTTAATAATGAATTACCACATATCAATATTAAAGCTATTATTAGTTCCCAACTTCCCACAGTAAGCCCTACATTTACGAACAATCCTACCAAAAGTGCATCAAAAGGCGAGGTTCCAAGATCTGATTGTATAGTGAAAGAAATACCAAGGGTTAATATTAAAATTCCTAATACATAAAAAACATATTTCACTTTACTCAACCTCATTATCATTATTTTTTTGTTGCAAATGCAACAAAGTTAGGTTAAGTTTAATATATACCATTTTTTATTGCAGTTGCAACAAAAATTTATACTAAGGAGTTAATTATGAAGGAAATTCTTCGTGAAATTGGAATGATAGCAAGAGCATTAGATTCTATAAGTAATATTGAATTTAAAGAATATGACCTTACAAAAGGGCAGTATTTGTACCTGGTGCGAATATGTGAAAACCAAGGAATCATTCAAGAAAAGTTAGCTGAGATGATAAAAGTAGATCGAACAACGGCATCTCGTGCTATAAAAAAACTTGAAATGAATGGCTTTATTGAAAAGAAAGAAGATCAACATAATAAAAAAATTAAAAAACTCTTTCCAACAGAGAAAGGGAAAAATGTCTATCCTTTTATAAAAAGAGAAAATGATTATTCCAATACTATTGCATTAGAGGGATTTTCCGAAAGAGAAGTAGAAACCATTTTCAATCTTCTTCTTAGAGTAAGAGAAAATATTGAAGAAGATTGGGAATTTGTAAAAAAGGGAAACAAGAGAAATTATTGATTATATAAAAGGAGCGATATATAAAATGACAATAAATATAAAAAAATGCACCCTTGAAGATTTACACATACTTCAAGAAATTAGTTATGAAACATTTCATGACACATTTAAGCATCAGAATTCACCCGAAAATATGAAAGACTATTTGGAAAGGGCATTTAACTTAAAACAATTAGAAAAAGAATTGTGCAATATTTCTTCGGAATTCTTTTTTGTTTATTTTAACAATAAAATCGCTGGATATTTAAAAGTCAACACCAATGATGCTCAGTCTGAAGACATGGGTGATGAATCACTTGAAATCGAGAGGATTTATATAAAGAACAAATTTCAAAAACATGGGCTTGGTAAATATCTGCTAAATAAAGCTATGGAAATTGCGATAGAACGTAATAAAAAGATAATCTGGCTAGGTGTATGGAAAAAAAATGAAAATGCTATTGCTTTTTATAAGAAAATGGGGTTTGTTCAAACTGGAGCCCACTCTTTTTATATGGGTGATGAAGAACAAATGGACTTTTTAATGACCAATAAACTCATATAACTTTTTTTGAAAGGTGGATTATTATGTATATTCCAAAATATTTTAAGGTCACAAATATTGATGAAATTTGGGATTTTGTTCAAAAAAACTCTTTTGGCACGATTGTCACATCAGAACAAGGGAAACCAATTGCCACTCATTTGCCTTTGGGGTTAAATAAAAAAGGTGATGATTGCTATATTACTGGGCATATGGCTTATGGAAATCCTCAGTGGAGAACATTTGAAACCTGTGAAGATGTGCTTGTTATGTTTCAGGGATCGCACGCTTACATTTCTTCTTCTTGGTATGGGCATGAGGAAGTTCCAACATGGAATTACCAAGCCGTCCATGTATATGGGAAAGCAAGCATTTTAGAGAAAGATGAATTAATAGAAGAATTAACAGTAATGTTGGAAAAGTATGAAAAACATCGAGAAAATCCAGTTTTATGGAATAAGCTTTCTCCTCAACTCTTAGAAAGTGAACTGAAAGGTATAGTTGGATTTAAGATTAAGGTGAGAGAAATTCAGGCTGCATATAAATTAAGTCAGAACCGAAATGAAGCGGATTATATTAACATCATTGATAAATTACAATATGAAGGAAATCCAAACTCGAAACAAATGGCAGAACTGATGGAAAAGAGATTAAAAAATCACATATAAGCCCGCTTTGTTCAAGCCTCAGATGCAAGAATTAAGGAACGGAGCTGTCATATTGGCAGCTTTTCTTCAGATTGTGAAGGAATGTACTTACACTAACGGGTGCTTTAGTGCATTTTCTCCTCCATAATAACTGCTAAAATTATTAGTGGTTTATTCAATTAAAGGGCGCTTTAATGCAATAAGGATCACAGAAATGATCAAACTTTTATTAAAGAATGATTCAATTGAATATATTAAAAGCGTGTTTTGATCAATTTTTTTCAAACACGCTTTTTTATTTGCTCTTTTATCAAGGTTTATTAAGTTAATTTTTCAAGGCTACAACTAAAAGAGTAAAAAGTTATTTGGAGTAATATGATTTTTTCTACTGTTAATTAAAGCAATACAATGAGCCAGCCACTCTACCCCTAGTTTAATTTGACTCTCGTTCACTTGAGAGATACTTAATCGAAGGAGATTTTCCTTTTTATATTCTGGCAAAAACATTCTAGAGGCATCATCAACAAATATATGCTGCTCGTTTAGCTTATGAACTACCTGTTTTGCTGTCACATTCTCGGGCAAACTGATGGATAGATAGAATCCTGAAGTCGGTTTTGAAAAATGAGTATTAGCCGGTAGCAATAATTCACAGGCTTCTTGAAGGATTTGCATTTTAGTATGGTATACCTCTTTTATTTTTTTGAGATGGCTATTAAACATACCACTTTTTAAATAGATTTCTAGTGCACCTTGAGATAGTGCTGAACTATTAAAATCCGAACTAAATTTATATCGTAAAAAAATGTTAATCATTAATGTAGGAAGAACGACTGTAGCAATCCTTAAACCTGGGAGGAAAATTTTCGAAAAGCTTTTAATATAAATCACTCTCCCGGAAGGATTAAAAGAAAATAAAGGATCTGATTTTGCATTTGGGTCAAGGTCTCCTAAAAAATCATCTTCCACTATATATACATCGTATTTTTCAGCTAACTCAACGATTTTTTTCTTTTCGCTATTCGAGTAACAATGTCCAAGTGGATTGTGAAATCTCGGGATAATATAGAAAAATTTTATATCATTATTTCGAAAAATGTATTCCAGACGATCAAGATCAATCCCTTCCATCGATAACTCAATTCCAAAAGTAGTAGCTTGTTGTAGATTGATGGACTCAATGAATCCGAAATAAGTAGGCTGCTCAATTAGAATATTGTTTTTTCCATTTGGAAAGGGTATAGAAACTAATAAATTAAGGGCTTGCTGCGAGCCAGAAACAACGACTACTCTTTCAGGTTGAGTGAACACCTGTAGATTCTGCAAATATTTCACTAACTGTACTCGTAATGAGTAAAGCCCTTGTTGATCAGAGTATGTAAAAAGCTCTTCTTTATATTGTTCAATTGCTTGATTCATACAATGTTGAAATTCAACATAAGGCATAACGTTTTTATCTGGACCAGCAGACAAGAAATCAATCACGTCATTTTCATTCGTTGCATTTTGAAATCCATTCACAACAAAGTAGCCACTTTTAGGAACAGAATAAATTAAATGCTCTTTTTCTAGTTCTTCGTATGCTTTAATGACCGTATTTTTGCTACATGAAAAATGCTCAGATAGCTGACGAACAGAAGGGAGTTTACTCCCTGCAATAAGCGACCCATCTGTTAGCCGAAGCTTAATTTCTTCCATTATCTCGATATATTTTGAGCTCATACATTTATCCTCCTTCAACTGTACCGGTACAGATGGGTAAAAAAATGATTTATTTTTATTGTGTGTACCTATTAATATTTTAATTATATCAGAACTGTTTTTTAAGAAAAGCAGAAAATGGTACAGATATAATACGAAGTAAAAAGGTAGGTAGGATAAGATGCAGAGAGAAACCAAAGAGAAATTAGGATTATTGTTGGGATTAGTAGGTGTTATTTGTTTTAGCTTAACGCTCCCTTCTACAAGAATTGCAGTAGAGTATTTTGGGACCACGGTTGTCGGGTTAGGAAGAACAGTTGTTGCCGCTATTTTAGTTGCTGTTGTATTAATTGTTCGAAAAGAAAAACTCCCTTCTCCTCGCCAATTCAAAAGTCTCCTTTTTGTTGCTGTTGGTGCAGTTTTAGGATTTCCTCTCCTCACTTCTTGGGCAATGGAATCCTTGCCTGTTTCTCATGGAGCTGTGGAATTAGCACTGTTACCATTAGCCACAGCTGGATTTGCAATGTTTAGAGCTGGTGAAGTCCCTTCTCTCAAATTCTGGATTTCAAGTATAATCGGCTCTTTAGCTGTTATTGTGTATGCCCTTCATCTAGGGTTCGGTCAATTACAATTTGCCGATTTAGCTTTACTAGCAGCAGTGATTATACTTGGACTTAGTTATGCAGAAGGTGGGAGATTAGCGAAAGAATTAGGTAGCTGGCAAGTGATTGCTTGGGCGATTATGATTGGTGCTCCATTTTTCATTATTCCAGTTGGGCTAAGCCTAACAACTGAAATGCTCCATGCTCCTTTACAAGCTTGGGTCAGTTTTATTTATCTCGCAGTTGTTAGTCAATTTCTAGCATATGTTGCTTGGTATAGCGGAATGGCTATGGGTGGAATAGCAAGTGTTAGTCAGATTCAATACTTACAACCATTTTTGATGATACTATTTGCAACTGTTTTCCTCCATGAATCCATCACATTTTTCACTCTTGTAATAGCAGTGATTGTTTTCTTTTCTGTTATACTAGGCAAAAATGCTACCGTTTCAATAAAAGATCACTATCAAAGAAAAACTAACTAAATGTTCAGCATTGGATAGCTAATTAATTAAATATGAAAACAATGAATGGTATGGCATATAGCTTATGGAAGGATTGTATTAGATGAAGAAGTTGTCATTGATAAACAGGATCGTGGTTAAAAAACGGTTATCTTATAGAGAAATAATAAATTTAATGATAAGAAAAGATTCTGAGAGGAGAAAAAAACATGTATATTCCTACCCATTTTAGAATTAAAGACGATACACTTGCCTTCGACATTATGAAGGAATATAGTTTTGCGACTCTTTTTTCTCAACATAATGGACTGCCTTTTGCGACTCATTTACCATTAATTTTAAACGAGGATAATTCATACTTATATGGACATTTTGCTCATCCTAATCCTCAGTGGAAAGATATCAAAAATCAAACCGTCTTGGCTATTTTTCATGGACCGCATTGTTATATCTCCCCATCTTGGTATGAGACGAATAAAGCAGTACCAACATGGAATTTTGTGACTGTTCATGTTTACGGAGAAGTCGAACTATTAGAGGATGAACATGAGCTAATGAACTCCTTACATGATATGGTAATGAAGTACGAAGCTCCTGACAGTTCATACAGTTTGCAAGATGTAGATGCTGAGTTTCTCGCTGGTATGAACAAAGGAGTTCAAGGATTCAAAATAAAAATCAACAAAATAGAAGGGAAAGCAAAGTTAAGTCAAAACCATTCATCGCAGCGACAAGGGTTAATTGTAAATCAACTGGAACAGATTTCAAGGACAGATGAGCAACAGATTTCATTATTAATGAAAGCAAATATGCGGAATATTTATTAGCTTATGTATTTGAGATATACCAACTTGCTACTAATACAAAACCATCCTAAAAAGGATGGTTAAGGAAAATGGACAAGATTTTACTTCTCTATATCTTATGTTGCTCTGACTAAATGAATCTAGGTAATAATCTATTTTCCCCATAATTTTGTAACATTAAGTGGTACTATAACTCGTCCATTTATTTGTTTGTGAATTAAAGGGGATAAAAAAGGTTCATAATTATTCTCGATATCTTTATCAGAAAAACGTGCACGTACATTAACTCCTAGAATGTTTTGAATATAATTATTGTAAGTCATTTTATTCATTCACCTTCTTTTATGTACATTTATTAGATTAAATAAGGAGTTTTTTAGGTGGATATTCTCGATATAAAAAAATTAGTAAAGGACTTACCAGAACAGGAAGTAAGGTTATACTTGCAATTTATTCTTTTTAAGATTGCATTGTTGGAGGATAAAAAAGAATCTTTAGTTGAGTTCGCAAATGATCTTAAAGAAATTTATAACGAAATTCTCTATCCAAAAGACACAAACCAAAATCAGTTTGATAAAGGTAATTACAAAAAAGTTCATATACAATTTGGATACCCGTATTTAAGACAACTATTAAAAGAATTAAACTTACTTGAAGAAGATTTTACTATTACTTTCCACGACAATTTTGCTATTGCTCCTATAGGTAGTTTGGATACAGAAAAGGGTCAAACATATAGATTCGATTGGTTAAAAAAGAATCTATCTGATGAATATGAAATTGAAAATTATCAAGAGAGTTATCCGAGAGTAATTTCTCAATTATTAACAATTCCGGAAAATGTTTCAATTTACATATGGGTATCAGAAAATGCCAATGAACAAACAGCTCTTCTTTTTACAATTTATTTGTTACAGGAAATGAAAAACAATATCTTTATCATTGATACTGCAACATTGTATAGAAGATTGTTTGAAAAAAAGGCTAAGAAGTATGTACCATTTTTTTCAGGTGAAATAATTTTAGAAGAGTTACAAAGCATATATAAATATAGCCAAGAGAACAAGCAAATTTTATCTGACGCAGAGCGTAAGCATATTGAAAAAAAGTGGTTAGACCTATCAAACAATCCAGGTACTTTAAGAATATGGGAAAACGGAGAAATAAAAGTTGTTGCTGAAGACTATTACGATGATTTTATAATCGAAAAAGCTAAGAAGCTGATTGGGAAGAAAAAGGGGTTTATGATGTGTGCAAGATTAGTCGGTGAAGTGTATGGACATATTTTTCAATATATCGGTGACAGTTTTTTAGAATATAGGGTTAGGAAATTAATTGAAAATGGAATTTTTAAATATGAAGGTAGTTTAGAGGCAATGCGTTATTACGGTATTAAATTTAAGTAAAGGTTTTATTGAATAGCACAGTGTAAAAGATTTGTTGAGGGAAGCAAGAAAAATGAGCTTCTCTTTTTTAATACTTCTTCTTTAACTTTCGTAAAAATGTTTGTGAAGAATTGCACTTAAACTAATGGGTAGCTTGAGCTCAAGAATGATCGATGCGGCGATCTATTTTTTATATTCGACTAAAGGGTCAGTTTAGTGGAAGGAGAATTATATCATTTGGTAATATTATATTCCATTCAATTGTTATAGGAAGTGAAAAAAATGTTCTTTTACTATGTAATGCTCATAGTTTGAGCTTTATTAGTAATAGCCGCAGTATTTGCCTTTATTGCTATATATCGTGATAAAGACTATCCATTATTAGGTGTAGGTAAAAGCTTTGGAATCTTTTTAATTGGTGTTTTACTTTTAGCAGTGACTCTCCCAAGCCTAAAATATGTTGTGCTAAAGGAATATGATGTCGTAAGTGGAAAATGTGTTATCGAAATAGATTCATCAGGTCGTTCTTCTGAAGCGGACTTTAATATGCTCGATACAGGTGAAATGTTTACTTTCAATGATATTCCTGCACTTGATGCTTATGGAAAGTCAATCCCTTATTATTGTAAGGTGACAGTTACAAAAGACCATATGTTTGAAAATGGTTATAAAATATATGACGCCAAAACACGAAAGTTAATATTAACAAGTGAATAGCCTATGTTTACAGTATAAATGATAAAAGAGATAATTAACTCTTTTAACCCTTGATAGAATTTTCAGTTTGTAAATAATTGTACTTAAACGAATGCTTTAATTATAGATCCGGCTGTCAAATCTGGCAGCCTTTTTTATTGAGCTAACGGGGCAGAATAATTGAATAGTATGGATGGTTAAAGGGGATTTTGAGAAGGATATAACAAGATAAAAATAAAAGGAGACTTTATATATGATAAAACTCGTTTTATGGGTTTTCTTTTTATTACCCTGGCTTTCCTTATTCTTTTTGAACAACTCTGCTCTTCGTAGATATATGCCTGTTGCCTTATTTGCAACGGTGATAAATACAATAATGTACCAAGTTGCTTGGAAGTATGATTGGTGGAAGTATAAAGAAACTCTTTTTTCTTGGGATAAAGTAGCACAAACACATACTGTTTATGGAGTTTTTTTGGTTGGGACCATATGGATATTTTATTTTACATTTCGTAAATTTTGGATTTATATCGTTGTTAATTTGTTTGTAGATTGTATCTATTCATTTGGTTTCAGGGCTTTATGGAAAAAACTCAAAATTACAACTGCTGCAGGAAACTTATCGCCTATTGAAGGGATTCTAATAATGACAATAATCTCAATCAGCCTTTACATTTATCAAATGTGGCAAGAGGGACTGATTGGTGGAGAAAATAAAATTTGAATACGAATAGAGTTAATATTCAACTATTCTGAAAAAACGGCTCTATGGGGGATCTTGGGTAATACAACAAAAAAATTTTTGTATATGAGCTGGATGGAAAAATGGTCGTCATCGAATGTAAATTTACATCGACTAGTAAATATTATTATTGTTCCGTCTGTAATTGTATGGGCGAGGTTGCCTATTTTTCCAACTTAACAAAAGCAAAAAAATCTAAAAACCTGGATTATTAGAAATAGTACGATCTAAATTTATTCTACACATTTTTTACATAGGCATTTGCTTAAGGGCGTTACATCCCCTCATGAAGAACTAAATGTCTTTTATATAAATTTTATATTTAAACCAAAACTTTACAATTGACAAAATGAACTGTAACGATTAAATTTACAGTATGTAACTGTAAAATATTTTATTACATTTAAATATACTTGCCAAAATACACTAAGGAGTGTGTAAAAGTATGGTGACTGTGTATACGACACCGAGTTGTGCTTCATGCCGAAAAGCAAAAGCTTGGCTTGAGGAACATCAAATTGACTATATTGAAAGAAACATATTATCTCAATCCCTTACAGTCGATGAGATTAAATCGATTCTTCGCTTAACAGAAGAGGGGACTAGCGAGATTATCTCAACTAATTCGAAGGCGTTCCAAGAATTAAACGTAAATATTGAATCTCTTCCGCTTAATGAATTGTATAAATTAATAATGGAGAATCCCAAAATGGTGCGCCGTCCAATTATCCTCGACGAAAAAAGATTCCAAGTTGGATATAACGAGGACGAAATTCGTAGTTTTCTGCCCCGTAAGATACGAAACTATTTGTACACCGAATTGCAAAAAGCGGCCAATTAAAAAGAAAAAATAAGGGCAAAATGCATAGTCTTTACAGTGAAAACTAAAACCTTAATATATGTTGTTTAAAAGGAGGAAAAACGGATGATTGAAGTATTCGTGACAGTAAATAATAAAGATCGAAATTACCATACCAATGTTATCGTGAAAAAAGATATGACATGGGAAAAAATTAAACGGATAGCAGAAGAGCAAGTCAAAAAACAATGGGATATTTAAATAAAGCGGCTTATCCACTGACTTAGAAAAGCTAAATGCCTGACTAGCCAATCCCTAATGCTTAGCATTAAGTACGTTATTAATTTCAAAAAAGATGCAAGCGGGAGTGACCGGTAAATGACTGCGGACTTCTTTAAGTGAAATGTAATAAAATAAATTACAGATTAATCTAGCTGATATCCTCTGAATCAAAAATACAAAATTAAGAAGGTGAGAAATGCATGTTCTCCAATAATAATACGATTTTAAAAACAGGTGATTGGATTAAGGCAGAATCACGGGATGGAGAATTAATAATGGGTTATATTGAATCACTGTCTAGTATAGAAGGAGTAGTAAAGGTAACCGTTGTTACAAGTGACAATAATCAAACGATTGGCAAAACCATACCTATTTTAAGTAAACGGGTTAAAAAGCTTCCTGTTTCTAATGTAACCAACAAGGCACAAGTTGAATTTCTCCTAGACTTGGCCTTATCAACAGGGGATAAGGAATGGTTTTTGGCGCTTTCTTCGGAGTTAAACGCGATGAAGCAGCTTGTTAATGGAGTACATTAAAACTTACACATGGAATTCCGATGCTCACAAATTATATATCACAATTACTACACCTTAAATCAAAAAGTTTAAGGACTAAAACGGAACATAAAATGAGAATATGAATCTTGTTCTGAAAACGGGGATTGCTGAGTCGATCCCCTTGCTTATCGACTAACGGGCAGTTTAGTGGAACAAGAAAAAGAATAATAATTAGTTGTTGCTTTAGCGACTTCTGGGCTCAATACCAAAATGATAGCTCAAGCATATGTTTCCTTACATATTTTTTAGAAAAAGCTGAGGATGATGAAATTAAGTCTGTAATTGAATTTGCTTTAGGGTTATCTAAGTCACATATAAAAAGTATTACAGCAATATTAACAGAGGAAAAAAATGTAGTTCCAAATGGTTTTAGTCTTAAAGAGGACGTTGATTTAACTGCCCCTAGACTTTATTCTGACAGCTTTGTACTTAATTATATAAACCAAATGTCCAAGATTGGACTTACATTATATTCTGCTAGTGTATCAACATCTGTAAGAGATGACATCAAAACCTATTATATGGATTGCCTTAATGAAACAATGAATTTATATAAAATTTCAACAGAATTATTATTGTCGAAAGGCTTATTTATTAGGTCCCCCAGCTTGCCTAATTTAGAGAAGGTTGAATTTGTGAAAAAGCAATGGTTTATGTTAGATGTATTTGGAGGAGAAAAGACCATTAATAGCAGCTGAAGTAGATAGTTTATTTGCAAATCTCCAAAGAAATGCACTCGGAGTAGCGACACTAACTGGATTTAGTCAGGTTGCACAAGATAAGGATGTAAAACAATTTTTTTTAAAAGGCTTAGAAATCGGGAATAAACATATTAAATTATTTAGAAGTAAGTTGGAGGAAAGTAAACTTCCCGCACCTATGGGCTGGGATTCAGAAATTACAAATAGTACAGTTCATACGTTTCTGATAGGCTTATGATTTTCTACACCGCCGGTTTGATTTCTTTGAGCATTGGATATTACGGTACAGCTGTCAGTCTAAGTCCGAGAGGAGATATTAGTGCAATGTATAACAGGCTATCCTTAGAAATTCAGATGTATGCTGAAGATGGAGCTAATATCATGATTAAAAATAGCTGGTTGGAACAGCCTCCAATGGCGTCCGATAGGGATGAATTAATAAGGAAACAGAATCAATGATAATAAACAAAGTCTATCTGCTAATATAGCTGCCATAAATGGTGTGACCGTCAAGTAGAATG
>NZ_JAGGQR010000063.1:9054-19732 GCF_018613205.1 Bacillus sp. ISL-46 | reverse complement strand
CCGCATAAATTAACAAAATATGCTGTTTATATTTCTAATTCTATGCCATTTACTTAATATCCTGCGAATGTTCTTGTCAATCTTTTAGGCATTTCTTGTTGAACTAACCTCCCTCAATAAAGAAAGCAAAATCTCCCGATTTCTCCGTTTTTCTTAGAATTTCATAGTAGTTTACCTTTCGGTAATCACTTAATAGTTGGGTGAACATTACTGAAAAGGATAAAAATGGACCCATTGAGAAAAAAGACTTATAACCCACCAACCAATCATTTACATAAATTGGTATATGAGTCAAAATATGATCGCACTGGTGGATGTCCACATTACTCATGGAGGTCAACCCTCCCATGCCTCACAGAGTCTTCGCTCTCAAATTCCTTCGTCCAACCTTTCCATGAGGTGGATGTCAGCCATGCTGCCCCACAGGGTCCTTTGCCCGTAATTTAGTTGCTTTGCCGACTAATCCGTGCTTCAAATGTACCCAACCTATAAAACACTCAGCTACTATTTAATCTAATCTAAAACAGAATTAAGCGGCCATTTCTACCTTCTTTGCTACTGATAAATGCGGAATATCCTTTAACATTTTTTCTTCACTAAATTCAAATTGCTTTTTACTTATACTAAAGAAAATACGGATCAGTTTATTACATAAAGCAATTAGGGACTGCATCTTCTTTAATGGATTATCAGAACGTTGATTATAGTAAGCATGTAATGCTTTAAAAGCAGAATTTTTTGCAACGAGAATCATACACACCCTAAACAATAGAGCCCTCAGTTTCTTACGGCCCCTCTTTGTAATCGTCGTTTTTCCTTTGTGCTTACCAGATGTATTTTCTTTTAAACTTAAGCCAGCTAGCTTAATAATTTGTCGGGGATGAGTATAATCATTGAGGTCACCTACTTCCGCAAAGAAACCGGCAACCGTATCCCTTCCTACACCTTTGATGGCTAACATTTGTGGTACCCCTGGTATTTCATCAAGTAAAATATCTATTTTTGAATCTAATTCTTCGAATTTAAGCTGGATTAAATCATATTTATCTAGTAATGTTTTCAGCTCCAGTTTAGCCATATCAGAGCCTTGACGAAGTCCGATGGACTTACTGGCTGCTTGCTTTAACCCTCGAATCTTATTAAGCCCAACACTCCGGCTAACGGCTTTTCTTAAGTGAGTAAGCAGATCTTGTTCAGAGAAGTTTATTATTTCATGCGGTAAAGCATATAGTTTTAAGAATTGTAAGGCTGCCTTTCCTTCCCACTTCTTAAAGACAGTAAGAAATTCTGGAAAGTATCGATCTATCCAGTTATGGACCTGCCCTTGGACCGTTTGGAGGTCGTCCGTTAAAAGATCGCGTATTTTTTTCGCCACTCGGAGTTCTGCATAAACCCCTTGCGGAATCGTAGGTTCGGCGTATCTTCCGTCTTTTACCAGCTGGGCAATAACTTTGGCATCCTTTACATCGTTTTTAGTTGGTGAATTATCATCGAGTTCCTTACTTTTCTTTACGTGTAAGGGATTAACCACTACAAACTTAATGTCATTTTCTTTTAGAATATGAGCCAGGTTGAACCAATAGTGGCCAGTTGGTTCCATTCCAACCATGACTTTTCCCATGGCTTGTTCTTTCTTCAGTTGAGATATCCATGTAAGAAAATGCTCGAACCCCTCTTTTGTGTTTTCAAAATAGCAAGGTGATCCGAACTCCATTCCCCTAAAGTCCTGGGCACGTGCCACATGCTTAAATTTAGCAATGTCGACCCCTATAATAAGTGTTCGAGAAGTAATTTGAGCAATCTTCTTATTTTGGTTATAATTCATTGTAAATCCTCCTGGTATTTGAGTGTTGTCCTTTTCGCTGGGGAGCTTTAGGACACTCTTATTCTACCAAGAGGTTATTTTTTTTTTCAAACCTCATTTTCACGCATTACAGGAATGCTGCCCCTTTAGTTGAAGAAGGTCAATCTAAATAAGGTGCAGCCAATTAAAGGCAACACCTCTTCGCGTTCTTATCTTGATATATGTTTGTACTCTAATACTTCTACTTTAAAACCATGACTACATCTAATTTTGGGGCTGTCGCAGGATGGAGATACTCTTACTTTAACCAAGTCCTCTGCATATTCCAATGGGCTATCGCTATTCTTAGGAATTAGAAGCCTCACGGAAATATCATAGGAATGATTGTTGCTATAAACAATACCAACAATCCTCTGTGACTGCCAGCCAAAAGTAGCAGCATCTTTACCTGGATATTCTTTCATCACTCTTTCATCACTCTTTTATCAATAGATGGAAATATAATATCTCTAATAATATCCTCTGGTGTGACATACCAGTCATCTGAAAATGGTTTAATTTCCTTTGGCTCTGGAGGTTTAGCATAAGTTAAGTTTCCTGTGACAAACATTAAAGAAATGGTGAAAAGGACAAATCATTTTCTTCATGATGCTCACTCCCATAATTTTATAGTTAGAATTCGCATCTTCAAATAATATTATCCACAACAACCAATAACCCCGTACAACCTGCCAGTTCGGCGCTGCACCACAGAGAATGAAAATCATTACGTTGCTTACTCCGTTAGTTAACAAAGACTATCCTACTAATGCACAATTTAATCGAACTACGCACTAACTAATTTGTTGATGAACTAGCCGAAAATCTACCCAAATATCTCTAAGTAGTACAATTTCGTTATTTTCATTGCTTATAAATCCCTTTTCAACGACGTAGGGAATGTCTGCCTCGAATACTACAAGGTCATTATCATTGAGCATATTTTCTTCTAGGTAAACGACTTTTTTCTTTACCATTTTCAATCCTCCCTCAAACTTCTTACTTCCACTTGCATTTTTAACTTACCATACTCATCAAAAACGAGAGTAGGTGTACTAATTCTCATCATCACACCACAATCATTACATGCATAACAATCCATAGATACATATTCAATTCCTTTGTTATGAAGGTGAGTGTTTACGTCTTTAAAGTAATTAACACAAACAATTCTTTCACTCATTTTAATTACATTGTCTTCCCTTTGGATACGCATTTTTCATCCTCCTTTTTTCTAGCCGCTTTCTTTGATTGTTCAATTGTCTTTAAAATTTCTTTGTAACACTCATCGCAATAATCCATGTGTATGGAATATTCCACTGGATACCAACAACCGCACTCTTTACATACTGGATTTAATCCGTTGTCCATTGTCATTTTCTCTACTCCTTTTACGTCGGAATATATGTCAAATACGACATAAAGGGAGCTTATTTTCTCCTCTCGCTTCTTTAACAAACCTGCTTCGGCAGTACAACAAAAAAGCTTTACCCTTTATTTGAGTAAAGCACCCGTTCGTGGAAGATTCCCATTATCTCAAATTCCAATAATATGAAACTTTGCATTAGGTTTCAATTCTAATACCTTGTTTTTCGTATATTTTTTATAGCAAATTCGGGGGCATGTTTTGGAGAACTCCATTTAATTTTTTCTATGAAATCTTTATGACTTTCACTGTAGTTAATCCAATCAACAGTATCTATCGCAAATACTTGAAAATCTGTTTGAAAAGGAGTTTGACGTTTACATTTTGGATTTGGGCAACCTTGTATAGAAACAGGTTCTATTCTCTCTGTTTCAGTAACTCGAACACTTTAATAACACTTTTGTTGTATTATTTTTTCTATTTTTTTCGGATGTATTCAATTACGGGGAAAATGATCTGTTCTTCTAAACTCTCAAAATTTTTATCCATCAATAAGCGTTTACCTTCAAATGCAAATGCTTCAAGTAAATAGCTGATTCTTGGCTTTCTATAAGCTTTACTATTGGCTTCGCACGCTTTCCAAACCTTTTCTTCAAGGTCTTTTGAATAACGTCTGTGCTGGATACATTTTCGAATTAATGACTTTTTTACATCTATATATCCTTCCCAAATGTACTTTTTAGCCAATTCTTGCCACATTTCCGTTCGAATTTGTTCTTTGATTTCAACATTTACAACATTTTTTGTGTTTATTTCATTTGTTTCTTTTACAACATTTGTTATATATATTTCGGGCAAACGCTGTTGAATAAATTCTTGCAATATGTTTTCAGGGATTTTCCACCCTTCCTTTCTTGAAGCTGGAGCAATTCCTTTTATCGCACCTTGTCTTAGCCACCTGCGGACACTCTCTTTGTTGGTCGTAATTTTATTTATTTTTAATAGGTCAAACGCTTCATCAACGCTATACATTTTCATAAATACTGCTCCTTTAAGACAACAATTGTTTTATTAAATCCATTATACAACAAATGTTGTTTTATTAAAATGCAACAATCGTGTTATTAGGATTCTTACCAACAAAACGTATATTAACAAGACTACAAATTGAAAAATTCTATAAATTAAAGGACAAACATATTTATATGTAAAATATGTAATCTCCTTACTAATGAAAAGTAAAAAGACTGCTCAATTAATTGAGCAGTCAATGGGAATAAAATGACGTATGGAAATAACTTTTGAACATGAGAATTATACTGGCTTAGATTTGTGACTAATACATACACCCTATATATTTTATGAATTTAAAAGCGCTAGGTGATTGTGTAATTTGGAGCAAGGCTTGAAATTTTTCTTATGCGGTAGCCATTTCACAGTGAGGTTTGATGTATATTTTAAGCCTTGCTCTTGTAATTATTGTCTCCTTAGTGTTCACGGAGTATGCATAATTTACGTCGTCCTTCCTTTTATATAGAAAGGAAAATCTCTCATTTTCTCCAAATTACGTGGTAGTCTGTTTATTTTCATTTGAGGATTGGAATAATGATGTATTCAAGGATAATTTTCTGTACAAGGTGAAAAAGCTACTGATAGTTACCAAACCTCACTTATCCAAAAGGTGGATAACTAGTTAAAGTATGGTTGCACTGGCGGATCCCCAAATTTCTAATGGAGGTCAACCCTCCCATATCTAACAGAGTCTTTGCTCCAAAATTCCTTCGTCCAACCTTTCCATAAGGTGGATGTCAATCATGCTGCCCGTTACTTGAAGAAGAAAATAGCATTACCATTTTTCCAGGAATGCACCCATTATTAAATCATTATGCAAATAACATCTTACTATATCATTTCTACTTACAAATGAATTGAATTCTATATATGCTTTGTATTGAAATGAATGGGCTATTATATTAAAAATAAAAAGTAATTTGGCCTGAGAGCGAATCTCAGACAGGACCCCAACTTCAATTTTTGAATATATTTAAATAAAATAAGGAAGACAGAATTATAGATAGAACAAACATTCTGTGTTAAAATATAAGTAAAGATAATTAGGTATTATCTTTACTATACATAATATTGTTATTAGTAATAAATTCAATTCTTAGGAGGTCAATAAATGAATTATTTGACTCTTCTTCAAAATATGAATGGTGAACAGTACTTAACCCATTTACAGGAGAATCTAAAAGCTCGTCATCTACTTGATGAAAATCGAAACCTCACACTTGAAAATAGTTCCGAACAGGATTTTATTGAAATGTTTTTTATAGAGAAATTGTTTCCCAAGGATAAAAAGCTTTCTTCCCACACGATTAAAGCCTACCGCTCAGATGCGAAAACGCTGCTCACTTTTCTATCGGAGCATTCTCTATCTTTTCGAGATATTGGATTCCCGGAAGTAAAAGCGTATAACCAATTTATCAAAGAAAAGTATGCAGCAAAATCTGCCATTCGAAAATTAGAGTTTTTCCGAAGGTTATTGGACTTTGGGTATGAAACGCAATTTTATAAAGCTCACCTTTCCACTTGGATCTCCAAACCAGTATCTAAAAAAGGACACTATATAATAGAAGAAACTCGTCACGAAGATGCACAAACACGATTGCAAGTTAGGGAATTGAGTCAACGAGACGCTGAATTTTTGATTTCCTTTTTTCCTAAAATTGTGAAAGCAATACGAAATCGAGAACAATTGGAGAAAAGAAATTTGCTGATTGGCTACCTGCTCTATACCACGGGGCTTCGTGCAAGTGAGCTTTTAAGCTTAAATTGGGGAAGTTTTCGCTATAACCGTAAAGGATTTTTATTCGCAGATGTAATTGGAAAAGGGAATAAACCTCGATCAATCCCTATAAGAGAAGAAACACAAGAAATTCTATTTAGTTATCGAAAAAGTATGGGCGAATCTGTTGAAATAAATATGCAAGATACAAGCCCCCTTTTTTTCGCTTTATACAATAAAAATGAACCTCTAGTAAATAAAAAACGGTTAACCTACCCTGCCCTGTATAAAATTGTGAAGGAAGCTGTACATCTTGCTGGAAAAAATTTAAGCGTTACTCCTCACTGGTTCCGTCATACATTTGTTACTCTTCTCTTGGAGAACGACGTTCCTCTTGCTGTTGTAAAGGATTGGGCTGGCCATTCGGATATTTCCACAACCAATATATATTTAGAACGTATCAATCAAGATAACTCATATCTTCATTTAAATAAAGTTAACTTGTTTTAGAGACATCAGTTGTTCAGTAACCTTTGATTAGAGAAAGAGTCCTTTTAAAACTTGTTTTTAGGAAAGCTGATAAAAGGAAAAAAGTGGCCATTTTTTTCAGTTTTTATTGATCTATATCTTGCATTTAATCAAGGTGGTATGTTATTCCTTAACGGCCAATTTCCATTAATTTTCATAATATTAGGGTACGTTCGTACCCTTTTTAATTAGTATGAACTTCTTTTTAATAAGTGAATGGGGATGAAAAAATGCCTTATGGATTTATTAGACATATTGAAGATAAAGGATACAGTTTAGAGACAGTAAAAAGTTATGATAAGGTAGTTAACCAATTTTTTAAGTTTATAAATAAATCTTACCCTTTTAATAAGGAGCCTTTTCAAATTTCTCCTACTGATATTAAAAATTACTTAGAAGAACAATTAGAACGGGATAAGAGTATTTCTACTGTTAATAAAGAGTTAGCGATCATCAAGACATTTTTCCATTTTCTTTGGGAGTTTAATAAAGTACCCATTGATCCAGCTGTGAAAATGAAACGTTTGAAAATTGAAAAGGAGCTTAAAGTAATTGTTACTTATGATGAAATACTATCAATCTTGGAAAATGTGTTGTTAAACCAGGGATATTCTAAATTGAGAAAAGCCGTATTCCTTTTAGCTGTAAAGGGATTAAAGACAGCAGATTTTCGTTTTAAAAAAGAAGATATTATTGATGATCTCGACAATAATAACATTGTCATACAACTTAAGAATCGTTCAATTTCTTTAAGAGGTACTGAAGCCACATGCTTTCGGGAGTACTATGTGGAAACAAGGTATAATGAAAGTGATTTTGTCTTTACCACTACACCACATGGAGAACGTTCTGGGGGACCTATTCAGGTTATGTCTATTCTCAACCATTTGAGAGCGATATCTTCAGATTATCTAGGGGAAAACGATCCAGCATTGACTCTGATATCTATACGTAGAGCAATGGCATTACATCTGTATTTAAAAAAATATTCCCTACAAGACATTGCAAAAGAACTTGGAATAGAGGAAAATTCAGCATCTAATTACTTAAAATACATTTTAATTGGAAATATAACCCCAAAATCTTAATTCGAACAAAGTGGTTTAAAGAATTAATTTAATTTGTGGTTAGACCGTTATTTAATTTTTTGATGATAAATATTTTATATGTGTCTTGTTTCCTTATTTTGGTGTGTTGGAGATTTGCATTCTAGCGCATTTATCTTTTCATTTATGTACAATCTTACATGTAATTTCGTTGTGGGTTAATTGTTTGAGTATTCAAGAAAAAAGATAATATATACACAAATATTTCTCTCTTCTTTTAAAAAGATCATTATATTGTTAAAGAATCACTATCGACTTAACTTTTAATATTCATATTAATATGATATATATTTAAAAGTAATGATGCAATATACAATATATACTGAAATAACAACAATTATATAATATATGAAATTATTAATATATATTTCGACATATATGTTATTAGTTTTGTGAGAAAATTAATATTCCTATCGTCCCCTAGCTTGAATAGATTAAAGTCAATCGATGGCAAGGAATAAAATTTCTTCGCAAATACAAAAAGTCTCGTAAATACTTTTCGAGACTTTTTTGATCTATTATGAAAGAGTATAATTTTTAAAGACACACACAGTTTTGAAGTTAGAGGGATGTTATCTTTTTTGGTTCCATTTGTCCGTATCTAATAGTATAAAGTCTTGATTTAATCCACTTTTTAACTAGTCATATACTATTTAATTTTATCTAATATTATTTAAAAACATCTAATCTGTGACCAAGATGTGACCAAAAGTGTGACCGGTTTTTTTGGTTTATTGTTAGGTAGAACAAATCATTGGGGAGGTTTAAGCAAACCTCCCTTTTTCTAATTAAGTATCAAAATGACAATCTTATTAATATAAAACAAACACCCGTTTTATAATAGATTCCGAACTAGGATCAAGACAGCGGTCTCTACCCTGTCAAGGTAGAAAAATGAATTGAGTTAAAACAGTTTAAGTTTGAAAAAGTTGGTTTAATGGGCTCTATTTTTGAGAATACGCAGTTTAGACAGAAGGTATCGGGGCAATGTGATGAATTTTACCACCAGTTCCCCCAATGTTTCCGTATGCCACATTTTACGAAATTTCATACAGATGGAAAGACAGGAAAGCCGTAAATTACATCTTATTACATCATGCCGCCCATAAATCCTTCGTATTGTAACATGTTTAACGAAAGTTTATAAATGTTGATTAACTCGCTTTATATCAACGTTTTTTTATAATTCGTTTTGTAACATCTTTAACATTAAATTATTACTTATTACGAGCTTACGTTACCCATTTGTTACTCCATTTTCAATCTATGATGTAATTTATTTTGCCTATTATTTTAGTTACCTTTATTGAATAAGTTAACATTTTTTAGGAGCGTATTTCTTACGTTCTTTTATGTGTCCGTATAATATGAAGAAATACGAATTAAAACAATTCTTGTTATATCAAGGTTTAGCGTTTTTTACTACCTAAAATGAAAATGAAATAATATCCGGTTATATATGTTTCGTGGTCAAAATGTGGTCAAAATTAAAAGATATTTGTCATACAATAGTAGTTCCAATATGGTGGAGAAAAGTTAAAATAACAGTAGAATTACTTTGTTAAATCATAATAGATTTAGCATATGAAATAACTGTATATTAGCACATAAAAACGCTTGGATAAAACCAAGCGTTTTTTCGATCCTTATTCAAAAAACGCGGTTGATTGTTGAATAAAGAATTGAATTTAAGCCCCCTATAACCCCAATAACCATGGGGCATATAAAAGAATAACCGTTTGTTGAACAGCTGATTACAGGGTATATTGAGTATGGAAATGACCAGCAGCGTTCATAAATAGTTCCTTTAAAATGCGATCATATTCGTTTAAGTCAGAAGGATTAGTAATCAATATGGATGGAAAAATCATATCATTCTGCCTTAACTTTGCAGTTGAAAAGCCATGTTCATGGTAAGAAAACATCCTATCTTTTAAATCTAATACAGAAGTTAAGATTACATATGGACCATTAAGGCCTAGTTCCTGTAAGTTAAGAAATGCATTCGGTATGATTTTTAATATCCTTTCAATAATTGGTTTTGCATAAATTTTAGCATCTTAAAAACAGAAGAGTATATACGCAAGTCTCAAATGCAGCTTAAAAGATTAAAAGAATCAGATTTGGTTATTATTGATGATCTAATGTATTTGGCAATGGATCAACGGGAAGCTGACCTGTTCTTTCATCTAATTAACCATTTATATGAACGAAGTTCCATTATCTTGACCTCTAATAAAGGACCAGAAGAATGGGTTGAATTAATGGGAGATCAAGGAATTACAACGGCTATATTGGATCGTTTGCTTCACCGAGTAGAGGTTATTCAATTAAATAAAAATGACAGTTATAGATTGAAGCACCGAATTACCATTTTCGGTAAGGAGAGTGTTCAAAATTAATCAGCAAAAAGTGTTCAAAACAACTTGACGGTTACATAAGTAACACCTACCTTTAATTTTGTAGGTATTTTACCCAAATGCTTCTTCAACAAACCTGCCAATTGAATAAATAAAAATAGCCGCAATGGAGTTATTTATAAAATTCCTCTTGGAGCAGCCACAAACATCGCTTTATTTGCTGATATGTGCCCTAAAATACCTGTCCGCTACGAAATCATTGGTGATGTTACCTCTGATATTAAAACGGAGGTGAAGCACAGGAATAAATAATACTTTTCTTGAAATCGACTTAGTCATAAATGTCAAAATGAACGTCATTATCCCTTATTTAGCAAAGCAAACCTATTTAACAAAAGTGATTAAAATCGGCGACTTATTTGTTCAGGGAAGAGTCCCTCAATATTATAATCAGTCCGGAACAATAGTATGCCGATTACTGTTCCTGGAAAATAAAGCTTATAAAGAAACCGATATAATTAAAATAAGGCTGACCCAGAAGAATTCAATAGGTCAGCCTTTATTGGTTATCATTTTTATTTAGGTTTACGCATTCTCTTTACCGCCAAATTGGAAGCCGAGATGACCGGTGTATTTACCAAGATTACCGCCAAGATGAGCGCCTATTCCTTGGCCGCCGCCTAGCTG
>NZ_JAGGQR010000063.1:0-8991 GCF_018613205.1 Bacillus sp. ISL-46 | reverse complement strand
AAGCCCTTGTTGGCCTCCTAATTGACCGCCTGCATGAATGCCGAGCACTTGACCGCCGCCTAGCTGGCCGCCTGCTTGGACGCCAAGACCATGCTGGCCCCCTAAATAACCGCCTGCTTGGACACCTATCCCTTGACCGCCGCCTAGTTGGCTTCCCGAATAAACCCCAAGACCATGTTCTCCCCCTAAATGACCGCCAACATTGTAGCCAGTTCCCTGTCCGCTTCCCAAATGGCCATCGGCATACATACCTGCCATTTTCCCTCCTATATGCCAATATCCTGGAGGATAAGTTCCATAATAAGGGGCGGGATAAGGATAAGAATATTGATAATAAGGCTGGGACCTATTGGGATAACTAAATGGATATATTACCATTTTCATAAAACCTCCAATCAGATTCATGCTTTAGTCTATGCGCCATGAATAAGGCATGATACTTAACTAAACGAAAGACAGAAAAATGGGCAGTGGCCATTTGATTTTGCCAAAAATATAAAAGGAGTCCCAAAACTATGTGCTCGGGACTCCCATTCCTAAAAATGATCAATTATGTTTTTTTGCATAGTCAAAATCAAATTCTCATTCTTCCTGTTTTACTACCTTTGTCTTATTGATGAACTTAAATCCAAGCCATAAGCAAAGGAATAGAGGAATGACAAGGTAGGCGGCAATTATGCTGCCCCAATCAACCTTGGATGCAAGAAACGCCTGGTAGTCTTGACCCAATGTGACGAGTAAACCAACAGCAATCGTAAAGATTGGTCAAAATGGGTACCTTTTTGCCCGATACGGCAGCTGATTAAGCGAATAAGCTTGAGCCGCATATGCTTTACGGAACCGATAGTGACATACGGAGATTCCAAGCCAGAAAATAAAACCTGTAATGCCGACTGCGTTCATTAACAATACATACACACCCCCATCACCAAAGAAGGAGGATAAAAAGGCGAACATGCCGATAACCGTGGTTAAAATAATCGCGGCAACAGCACACCACGCTTATTAAGTTTTCCAAGTATCCTTGGTACCTGTCCTTCTTTTGCCATGGCGTATAACATCCGGGTTGAAGCATGAAGGCTGGAATTACCTGCCGACAAAACAGCTGTTAAAATGACAGCGTTCATAAGTGCTGCTGCAAAAGCAAGTCCCGCTTTTTTAAATACAAGCGTGAATGGGCTAACCATAATATCATTACTTAGCAAATTTGGGTTATTGTAAGGGATAATGAGCCCTACAACAAAGATCGCTAAAACATAAAAGATAAGGATTCTCCAGAAAATACTTTTAACTGCCTTCGGTATCGTTTTAGCAGGGTTTTCACTTTCCCCGGCAGCAACCCCCACAATTTCTGTACTTTGAAAAGAAAATCCTGCAGCGAGGAAAATAGCAAAAGTACCGAGCATACCGCCGCTAAAAGGCGCCTTTCCCACAGTAAAGCTTTTAAATCCGATTGCTTGCCCGCCCATAATCCCAACAATAAATTAGCAGCCCTATGACTATAAAAATCACAATGGCAGTCACTTTAACAAAGGAAAACCAATATTCCCCTTCACCGTAACCCTTAACACATTTCCACGGTCCGCGGGGAAACTGTCCATCATACGGAATGCCGTTCAGGCGCACCTCGTGTGCTAACGAACTTCTTTTTCTTGTTGCTCCGAAGGTCTATAAAGACCAGATCGTCTTTTAAACCATTGGAATAAATGAGTAACAATCACTTTCAGGACCGCATAGCCTGGAACCGCCAGGATAATTCCTACCAATCCAAACAGATTACCCGCCGTCAAAATAATGAAAATGATCGTGATTGGGTGAATATGAAGCGATTTCCCCATAATTTGCGGAGAAATAAACTTGCCTTCGATCAATTGGACGATCGTCCATACGATAATCATCTTAAACAGCATAGCTGGCGAGGTAACGGTTGCCACAATCAATGCCGGAGTAATGGCTATCGCCGGCCCCAAATATGGAACAATGCTTGTGAAAGCTGCTGCGATCGCAAGAACCAAAGAATATTTCAGGCCAATGATCAAATAGCCTATATATAACAAAAGTCCGATGCAAAAACTAACGATAACTTGTCCCCGGATATAAGAACTGATTTGATGATTCATTTCCTCCATCACCTCGAATGATTGAGGACGAAGTTTGGTCGGAATGAGATTCAGAATGTAATGTGGCAGCCTTCTGCCATCTAACAACAAGTAAAACAAAATGAATGGGACGACGACAATAGCTAGAACCGTTTCCGTTATAGCTCCTACTACGCTCCTCCAGCTACTCCCCAACCGATTGATAAACGAAGTCAGTTGGCCTATAACCGTATTTGTCCAATCCGTGGAGCTATATCCGGTCGTATACTGAAACCGGTTAAAAAACGCGCCTCCGATTAGTTTTTTAAACCGAAGCTTGGCCTCTTCGCTGTAGGCCGGAAAATTATTGATGAGATCCATGACTTGAATACGTATAACCGGAATGACAGCTAAAATTAGAAGCGTAATGATTGCGATGATCAACAAATAAAGGATGATAATGGAATAGACACGCTTAATTCTCCTCTTTTCAAGCAGATTGACAATCGGATTCGTTAAATAATACACAACCCCCGTTATAATCAACGGTAGCAATATCGTCTGAACCAGAACGATAAAAGGCTCGAATACAAAAGAAATCAAGTTAAAGACCCAAATGTTCAAACCAATCAGCAGTAAGATCAACAGAAACAACACAAATTTGTTATTCAGAAAGAACTTCTTAAATCTTCCTGCCCCGGTCTCGAGAGTTGACATGTGATCTCCTCCAATCCTTATCCTATATTGTCGGTGGACAAACTTTACACCGCATTTTACAGTGACCTTGCCAAGATTATTGTTGTTCCCCAAGCACGATCTCCTTGCGTCGAAAGCAGAGATTTCTGGAAATTAAGCATAAAATAAAAAAACCACTGTTAATTATGGTTTGTCGTGCATAAATAATGTTCGGATTAATCAAAACAGATTCTCATGGGTTCTGTCAATGATTTTGTGTAACCGCCTGAATGACAGATCTTAACTGATATGTATAACACTTTCATCCTTACTGAATTAAGTGCTATTCGACTAAGAGAGACCCTTCAAGACGTTACTCTATCATTAGACTCTTTGATATCATCCTTCAGTCTGTAAAGAACTGTCTAACCTTTATCTGAGTAATGTGACCATCCTCAATTTAAATTAGAAAACGTTTCGCACAACAATCTGGCCCAATTCAGGAAGGACGCTTCTTATTAAAAGAAGAGCGCCCGATTGCTGAACAACAAAAAAACCTTACATTAGCAAGGTTTCCATATTCCCTTTTTTGTCCTGCAAAGTATTAGTCTTCTTTCATTATTTCATGAGGAGACTCTGTCGAATTCCCCGTCGCTTTCAATGGCTGTAAAGTCACCATCCTGGTCGACCTTTAAAAAGAAGATATCAATGTCTTCCTCGGTTTCTTCTTGAAATTCCTCCACAAAGCTGACTGCAACGTATTCTGTCCCTTCCATATTTATCTCTGCCAGCACTTCAACTTCCTGCTCTGGTCATTCTCATCGCTAATCGTAAAGATTTCGCCTAACTCAAGGGCTGATAAAAAATAATCCTACTGAGGAATTCAAAATGCCTATAAAGCAGCAAAGTGTTGAAGAACTGGAGAAAGCAGAAGAGAATATTGTTTTTCTTGAAAAAGAAGAGCTTGCCCATTTTCTAAAATTAACCTATACAGACGGGCTTGAAATGGATCATCTTGTCTTTACGTTACTTTCCTATACAGGATTGCGAATAGGTGAATTATTGGCCTTAAAATGGGGGGATTTTAACGAAAGGCAGGGTACTATCCGAGTTACTAAAACTCTTTATAACCCTACTAATCATTTTGAAAAATATCAGCTTTTAACGCCAAAGACAAAGGGCTCTGTCCGTACAATCAGGATTGATGAAATGATAATCAATATGTTAAAGAAGCATCGGCTTAAACAAAATGAGATTAAATTAAAAAACAGACTTGTTTACCAGGATTATGGATTTATTTTCGCTCGAGAGGATGGACATCCACAATTAAGAAAAGTTGTTGAGACCCGGCTTAAGAGACTTCTGAAAAAGGCAGAAATAGAAAAGAACATTACTCCACACTCATTTAGACATACCCACACTTCATTATTGATTGAAGCTGGAGTCGGCATTAAAGAAATACAACAGCGTCTTGGACATACGGATATTAATACTACGATGAATATCTATGCTCATATGACTGTTAATATGGAAGAAAAGGCCTCCCAACAGTTTAGCAAACTGATGAAAGACCTTCTCCTATAGTTAGCTTTTTTGTCACAGGTTGCCGTGTTTTTTAAAAAACGAGGACAAATCCGAGGACAAGAAAAGCATATTATCATTTTAGACGTTGATATAACAAGGTTTTAAAACCCTAATTACATCATGCCGCCCATTCATTTTCATATTTATTAGAGATAAATAGTGTTAAAAAAAAGGCTCTAAATCAACATTTATTAAAAATTCAACTTAAAGGTTTTAAATGCAATATAAAACATCGGAGGACAAACCGGAGGACAAAAGAGGACACATTAGATGTAATAATGTATTTAGCCCCGCTCAATTGAGTGGGGCTTTTTCCTCTTCATAATCCTTCTTCAACTTACTTCTACTGATATCACTTGGGAATATTTCTAACAGGATTAACAGACTTACCGAAATCATATGGTTGCGAATATACAATTTTCCCACACTTTTGACATTCTACATCACATAATCGATCATAAAATAGCCTTTTATGCTTAGGTAAGTTCTCAGGTGGTTCTTCCACTCGAATAACCAAAAGCATTCCTCCACATTCACATTGCACTAATAAACAACCTCCCTTTATTTTCTTATAAAGATCCTTGTCCTGGTTTTAACCGTGCCAAAACACTATGCTAGTTATCCTCATCTGAACTTTCTTCATTTATTTTTCTTGTTTTTTCATAATCTTCTTCAGTTGCATTTTCCCACTGTGCATCTAAACACAACTGTGCAAATTCATTACTACTAATTTGTGGATATGTTTTATGTAATTTTCTCAACATGAATTTTAATTGCTCTTTAGTACATAATCCATCGAAGTAATCTATATAAATATTAACTAATATTGGATAAAGTTTTTCTTTATTCATTTACTTTTTCCTTTCAAGAAGATGCATATATACTCTCAATAAGTAAAATGAATTGTATCACTTTTTCACTTTTAATAAAATCACAGTGTCAATATCTCTTTATAAATTAATTTGATTACGGCCAAGTGATTTTACCACTCTTGCCATGTTTTTTACCAGTGTTCGCCAATGAATTTACCGCTCGTTGCCAACAATTTTACCAATGGTGGTCACGTCAAGAAAATACAGGATTACAACGTTAAGGATTTTGAAAGATAAAAAGCCTAATCCCTCCTTATTTTTTTCGAGGAATTAGGCTTATAATCTTCAACGATAGCGCCCGATTATTGAAGATGAATGTGTTCTCTTAGATAGAGTTCATATAAAACAAATACAGTCTACCACCCATACTTTTGGGTTTAAATCTAATCTTAATTCATTGAAAGTTTGTTTAGCTGTGGTATTTATCGAGACTTGAAAGTGTGGTTGAAATCCCCATACATACATCCAATCATCCTTTCTAGGTTTGAATATTTATATCATTAATTATTTTGTTTAAGTACAATTCTAAACAACTCCATTAACATTAACATATAATTCAAATTATTTTAAAGTAATCTTCAACAATCTGGCCTGTTTGCGGAAGACTGATCTTATTGAACATCAATCAAAATTGTATAACAACTTAATATTATTGATTCCAAATACGACGATTTATTATCTTTGTTCATCAAACCAGATGGTACGAAGTGGTAAACAGGCTGTCAATCATTGATACACTTTTTGTCACTCAGTGGTAAAAAGTATGTCAAGGATGGTACATTTCACTGGCCGTAATCAATTAATTTAATGAAACAGTATAAAAGGGCTGCATTTTACATCTCTTTAAACCAGTAAGTGTAATAATAATTGGGTGTCTAGGATTTCTTTTTTGAGTAATTATTTCATCTCGTGTACTTTTAAAAACAAAAGTGTTTTCTTTACCAAATCTTTTAGCTGTTATTAAAATTCTAGACGTTAATTCTCTATGATACCATTCGTCAACGTTATCTGGTGGGTCCCCCCACCCATATACTATATAATCTGCCTTTTGAATTCCCCTTCTAATTTTTAATAAATTTGCTTCTAACAAATCTTCATAACCGCTTCTTGTTTCGCAGAGTTCATTTAACAATTCATATAATTTACTTGAATCTGTCTTATAGAAAGGAAATAAGTTTACGATTATAACAGTTTTAACGTCAGGAACTAGGCTATCTAATAATGAAGTTTGACTCCTTGTAAAATCCAAAACCTTTTTAACTGTTTTGTCACAACGAACTTTATTTGCTTTACTAGGATTCATTAATACATATAATAGTATTCTTGATGCGTTTTTATTTATATCAATCTCTAGCCAATCACGTAATGTAATATTATTGATTACCTTCTTTATACTGGCTTTTTTAACTGTAGCATATGAAGGATATGCTTCCATAACTCACCCCAATTATCACTTTTAACATATTAAATAAGAAGCCACAGTGGCTTCTTATTTTAGAATTTTTTAGTTATCCGTTCCTTTTTTGATTGCATTCACAACACCGAAAGAATCTTCACTTGATAAGAATGGGACCTGAGCAAAGATTAAATTAGATTCCCCTGAAAGCCTTGCTGCTAAATGACCCTTATCTAATAATCTTTCCGCACCTTTTTCTCCAAGAGCAATTTCTGAGGTACCTGTACTTTCTACTTTAAGAATTAATCTGTTACCTAAATTATCTCTTAACTGGACAGGTAATGCATCTTTATCCGGTCTTTGTGCAGCAAATATTAGGTGAATGCCAGCTGCCCTAGCTTTTACACCTAACCTCTGAACGGATGAAGAAACAGTATTTTTATATTCATCTACTAGCATCCAATCAGCAAATTCATCATGTATTAAAAATATTAAAGGCATTTTCTGACCTTCAGGGGCTTTCTTATTATATTCCTTAATATTTGGAACTTTATTTTCTCTAAATGTCAGATATCGACTCTCCATCTCTGTAACTAACGATTCTAAGACTGAAGCAGCTTTATCCTGGTCAATAATTATGCCTTCTGTTAAATGAGGTAAGTCCTCTAAGCTTTGGTAGTCAACCCCAAATTTTGGATCTATTAGATAAACCTGAGCCATCTCTTTTGAATTTGTAGCACAAATGTCAAGAATAAGATTTTGTAGCAATATAGACTTACCACTCCCAGTAGCACCTGCTATAAGAGTATGGGGTGCGTGTTGTTGTAATCCCTCAAACGCTCCACCAAGGTTCAAATAAAGTAACTCCCCATCCACTTCCTTAACACCTATAAGGAAGTTCATATTCATACCAGGCATGATTTGATCTAATTTACGTCTCTTCCAAATATCTCGCAAATAAATAACTTCACGCTCTGGTCTTGCAATAAATACAACTATTTCACCAGGTCTTCCTACTACATTTAATACTTGTAGTGCATGAGTGGTTAATAACTGTGACTTTTTCCTCTCAATGTCCTCAACTTTGAGATTATCAGAACCCTTTAGTCTAATAATTCCTGAGTTAGGGGTTAATCGCGAGCCCAATACTTTTGCCTGTAAGTTATATGACATTAAAGCTGTTTTTAATTTGCGTTCTACTTCATTTAACCATTCGTCAGAACCATCATCCACCATTTGTGAAACACTCGTATCTATCCATTCTTTCAAGTTGGAGCCTCCCCAAAAGTCTGGTGGCCCAACTTCAACAGATTCATCATTATCACTTTCTTCTGTTCCTGTAGAAGACTGCTCATTATTATTCATTTCGTCAGAACGTGTATTTTGTTGATTTTGCGCAGTTTGACTCTGAAAAGACCCACTGTCATTTTCATCCTCTGTTTCTTCTGAATTATCCTCAGGTAGCAATACAGCACGTACAAATTCCCAAGGTCTTTCATCACCAATTCCATTTCGGATAGGTGTTAACTGCGCATTTTTATTAATTCCTAATACAAGCTCTCTAACTTTTTCTCTATTGTATACCTCTTGGTAACACCCTTCTAACTCAGTTATCTGTATTTGTTCACAATCTAAGTTAGTATCATCTGATGAACTCGACACAAATACGTGGGAATAACCTTTTAAATCGATTGGTATATCTCCACTTCTAATTCCCTCTCTCCATTCTTCTAATGACAGGGTGGATTCTTTAGTAAATTCTACACCATTGTCTTTCTCAGAATAAGCTGTATCTCCAATGACCGTATCAATTTCCATGCCTGTTTCTTGACTTTTATCAACTAATGCTTGAAGATATTTGCCATCACTTTTTTCTCCTGTCGTCACAATGGCTGCTGTAATAATACGCTCATCATTCATCGCAATATGAGTTTTATATCCAAAGAAAGACGAGTCCGCTGTTTTATGACCCACACGTGCGTCTGGATCTGTTGATAAAAGTAATTGTTCTTGATGATCTTCCACTATCTCTTTTAAATAGTTAAGTTTCTCTCTAACATTCGGATACTCACATATCACTTCTTCAGCCTCTACTGTTTTAATAACTTGGTGACAATAATTCAGTTCATCTACTAATTCATTCGTCGTTGTTTTTGGTGGGAACTTCTCTTTCATTTTTTCATCTACTTGGTACACAGCTTTTCGAAGGTTTTTGGATTTCTCCATTAAGATTTCTTTAGGGGATTTTTGATTATAACGTGCTTTTGTGTGAGTGGCGTCGACGATAATGGTTTTACTTTTAATGAGTTCTTTCTCCAATGCGATTTCGACAGTCTTTTGAATAAGCATGTCTAATAAACTCACGTCTTTTAGGCGGAGTTTACGG
>NZ_JAGGQR010000062.1:0-46416 GCF_018613205.1 Bacillus sp. ISL-46 | reverse complement strand
CTTGACATGGGTGCCAGTTTAAAGTGGACATTGCTTTTTTAGTCTACTAAAGGCATTTTATTTTCATCGAGTGTGAAACCTTCTCCATGGACATCATGGACAATTGTGATGGAGACAAATGCATGGGGATCAACGGAAGTAATTACATTTTTCAAACGGACTATTTCATTTTTTGCGACAACACAATATAAGACTTCACGCTCACTTTTAGTGTAAGAGCCGTATCCCTTTAGGACTGTTACTCCTCGGTCCATTTCTTCCATAATCTTAGAGGCAATTTGCTCGTTCTTTTCCGAAATAATCATAGCTCCTCGCGCTGAATAAGCACCTTCTAACATGAAATCAATTACTCTAGCGCCAATAAACACAGCTACGAGTGTGTACATTGCTTGTTTATAATTTAAGTATGTTACCAAAGATAAAGCGATAACACATGCATCAAACAAGAACATTGTTTTTCCCATATTCCAGCCTGCATATTTTTGGACAAGCCTAGCAATAATATCGACTCCTCCTGTAGTTCCTCCATAACGGAAGATCACGCCTAAACCAATGCCTGTAAAAACTCCTGCAAATAATGCAGCTAATGTTAAATCACTTTGAAGTGGCATATCAATGGAATAGCGTTGAAATATCCATAAAAAAATGGACACCCCGACTGTCCCTAATATCGTATATAAAAATGTATTACGTCCTAACAATTTCCACCCAATAAAAAAAAGTGGAATATTTAAGAATAGATTTGAATAGGATGGATCCCATTTAAACAAGAAATAAAATAGAAGTGCGATGCCTGTGAAGCCGCCTTCTGCCAGTTTGTTTTGCATATTAAAATTGACAAGGCCAAACGACATTATCGCTGCTCCCAATAGGATAAATAATATGTTTTTTACTTTAAGACCATGTAACATTAATAACCCCCCTCTACCATAAATTCTCTTATATGGCGGTTTTTATTATATCGAATAAAAAATGTTAGAGCAATGAGTAGAGAAAAAGAGGGTAATATAAATGAAAACATTTGTAAATCGGCGTTAATTTAGCTAACATAAACAATAGAATAGGGATATGAACATAATTAGCAGTCTTATTGATGAGGTGATATACATGGCCAAAGAAAAGACGATGAAAGACCTTCAGCAAGAAGTAGATTTGTACATTAGTCAATTTAAAGAGGGGTATTTCAGTCCGCTTGCGATGCTAGCAAGACTTACAGAAGAACTAGGGGAATTTGCTAGAGAAGTAAACCATTATTATGGTGAGAAACCCAAAAAAACAAGTGAAACTGAAAAAGCCATCGAAGAAGAACTTGGTGATCTTTTATTTGTATTAATTTGTTTTGCTAACTCTTTAAATATCAGCTTAGAAGATGCACATAATTATGTAATGGAAAAATTTAAGACAAGAGACCAAAATCGGTGGACAAGAATTAATGAAGAAAAAATGGAGTGAACTTTATGGAACAAATTAAAATTATCATCGCTGGTCCCCGCGGCCGAATGGGCAGTGAAGCAGTGAAGTTAGTAACGAATATTGATCATTTTGAACTTTTAGCTGTTGTGGATCATAAATATGATGGAATGATGCTTAGCGACTTGGAAGGCTTTCATTCAATACATAACGTACCCGTTTATACAAATATCGAAACATGCCTGGAAAATGTCCATGCAGATGTCTTGATTGATCTAACCACACCTGAGGTGGGCATGCATCACGCAAAAACTGCACTCACAAACAATGTTCGACCGGTGGTTGGAACAACAGGTTTTACTGCAAGAGATTTAGAGGAATTAGAACAAATTTGTCATGAGAAAAAACTGGGATGTATTATTGCTCCGAATTTTGCCATTGGTGCTGTGTTAATGATGAAATTCTCACAAATGGCTGCAAAATATTTTAACGATATAGAAATTATTGAATTGCATCACGATCAAAAACTGGATGCTCCTTCAGGAACAGCTGTAAAAACAGCAGAAATGATTTCTGCAGTTCGTGAGGAAAAAAATCAGGGGCACCCAAATGAAAAAGAAACGATTCAAGGTGCGCGGGGTGCAACGTTCGATGGAATGCATATTCACTCGGTACGCTTGCCTGGACTTGTTGCCCACCAACAGGTGTTATTTGGTTCTGATGGTCAGACTCTAACAATAAGGCATGATTCATACCATCGCGGCTCTTTTATGTCGGGTGTAAAAGTGGCAGTAGAAACTGTAATGACACATAATACTTTTGTTTATGGACTAGAAAATATTTTAGAATAGGGAGTAAATATATGAATATCGCCTTAATAGCTCATGATAAAAAGAAAAATGATTTGGTTCAGTTCGCGACTGCTTATCAAAATATATTTTCGAAGCATACATTATTCGCGACTGGTACAACTGGACAGCGAATTAGTGAGGCAACGGGTCTAAGTATAACTCGTTTTCAATCTGGACCCCTTGGTGGTGACCAGCAAATCGGAGCAATGATTGCCCAAAATAAAATGGATGCTGTTTTCTTCTTCCGTGACCCATTAACATCACAGCCACATGAACCAGATGTAACAGCATTGGTTAGACTATGTGATGTATACTCGATTCCACTTGCTACTAATATGGGAACTGCAGAATTATTAATAAGAGGCCTAGAACTGGGGCTTATTGAGTGGAGAAATCTAAATAAAGAGAATGGTGCAATCAATGATTAATCAGCACCTTCATGTCCTTGCATTTGGCGCACATGCGGACGATGTCGAGATTGGCATGGCTGGAACGATTGCTAAATTGACCTCCCAAGGGAAACAAGTTGGTATCTGTGACTTAACAGATGCCGACCTTTCTTCAAATGGGAATGTACCCCTAAGAAAAGAGGAGGCGGCAAAGGCTGCAGGGATATTAAACGTCTCTATGCGTACATCACTGGGTTTTCCAGATAGAGGATTATTTCTTAAAGACGAGTACATAAGAGAGATTGCAAGGATTATTAGAACATACAAGCCTCAGATTGTGTTTGCACCTTATTTTGAAGACCGCCATCCTGACCATGGTCATTGTGCTAGTTTAGTGGAGGAAGCTGTTTTTTCATCTGCCATAAGAAAATATGTAACAGAAGGTAATGAACCTGCACATCGGGTGGAAAGAGTTTATTTTTATATGATTAATGGTTTTCATAAACCAGATTTCACCATTGATATTACTCAATATATGGATAAAAAACTCCAAGCATTGAGGGAGTACAAAAGCCAATTCGAGCAAACAGAAGAAAGCTATAGTACTCCGCTTGTAAATGGGTATATTGAAACTGTTGAGTCAAGGGAAAGAATGTTTGGTAAGTTGGTTGGTGTTACATTTGCTGAAGGGTTCAAAACGAAAGTTCCAATCCTTTTGAATCGTGATTTGATAGGAGAATAAACATGAGGAAACTTAAAATTGGTATTACTTGCTATCCGACAGTAGGTGGTTCAGGTGTAGTAGCGACTGAATTAGGGAAAATGCTTGCTGAAAAGGGACATGAAATTCATTTCATCTCATCAAGTATCCCATTTAGATTAAATAAAATGTACCATAATATCTATTATCATCAGGTTGAAGTGAATCAATATTCCGTATTTCAGTACCCACCTTACGATATTGCCTTAGCAAGTAAAATGGCGGAAGTGGCTAATCGGGAAAAATTAGATCTGCTCCACGTCCACTATGCTATTCCTCACGCTGTATGTGCAATACTAGCAAAGCAAATGAGCCATCGAGATATTAAAATTGTCACGACATTACATGGTACCGATATAACGGTTTTGGGTTATGATCCATCTTTGACAGATGCGATTAAATTTGGAATTGAAAAATCAGATGTTGTAACAGCAGTTTCCAAGGCTCTAGTGGACCAGACGTATGAGTTAATCAATCCAGATAAACAAATTGAAACAGTGTATAACTTTATTGATGACCGCATTTATAAAAAAAGTGATGCACGTGCTTTAAAGTCAGAATTTGAGATAAAAGAAGATGAAAAGGTAATTATTCACGTTTCCAATTTCCGTCCGGTAAAACGGGTACAAGATGTGGTAAAGTCCTTTGCAAAGATTGCATCTGTAATGCCAGCCAAGCTACTATTGGTCGGTGATGGCCCTGAAATGACCATCATCTGTAAACTTGTCAGAGAGTTTGGACTAGAAGATCAAGTCATTTTCTTAGGTAAACAAGAGAGCCTGGAGGAATTGTACTCCATCAGTGATTTAATGCTGTTATTATCGGAAAAGGAAAGCTTTGGACTTGTTGCATTAGAGGCGATGGCATGTGGAGTTCCTTGTGTCGGTACGAATGTTGGTGGTGTACCAGAAGTTATTAATCATGGAATGAATGGATTTATTTGTGAAGTAGGCGACATCGACGATATCTCTAATAAGTCATTAGCCATTTTAGTTGATCAGGACCTTTATCAGCAATTTTCCAAACAATCTGTGGAGACAGCAAAAACTAAATTTAAGGCTGACCAAATTGTTGAACAATATGAACAAATATATTTTAATTTACTGAATTAAGGTGAAGTAAATGATTGACCCATTTTTAGCAGCAAGTCCTGTATTAAAAAAACTGGAGGATGCTGGCTTTGAAGCCTATTTTGTTGGTGGCTCCGTTAGAGATTTTTTGTTAAAACGAGAGATTAATGACGTTGATATTGCAACAAGCGCAACCCCCGATGAAGTGAAAAGGATTTTTCCGAAAACAGTGGATATTGGAATCGAACATGGAACAGTTCTCGTTCTTGTAAATGATGGAGGATATGAAATTACCACCTTTAGGACCGAATCAGACTATCAAGATTATCGAAGACCCAAAGAGGTTACCTTTATCCGCAACTTAAACGAGGATTTACAGCGCAGAGATTTTACAATGAATGCTATCGCGATGGACAGAAATAGAAAATTAATTGACCCATTTAATGGATTTATAGCCATTCAAGATAGAATAATTCAAACAGTTGGAAGTCCGAATGACCGATTCCAAGAAGACGCCTTAAGAATGATGAGAGCAGTTAGGTTTGTAAGCCAACTCTCTTTTCAAATCGAAAGCGGTACGGTTCAAGCATTAGCAAAGCTTGTTCACTTGCTTGATAACATTGCTGTAGAGAGAAAAAGAGCGGAGTTTGAGAAACTCTTAATTGGTAAAAATAAGACTAAAGCGTTGAATATTCTCCTTGAAGCAAATATTTATTCTTATTTACCAGGTTTGAAAGGAAAGAGGCAGCAATTAGAGGAGTTCCGTAGTTTTAACAGTGGGAATCTTAATAAAAATGAAATGTGGTCACTCTTAATTTTCTGTATAAATTTAAAAGAAAAAGAGATAGAGTTATTTTTAAAAGAGTGGCGGCTTGCACTTAAGGAAATAAGAGAGATTCAACAAGTTGTTCATTTCCTTACAAAAAGACTTGAACAAGATTGGACCATATATGACCTATATTCTGCTGGTCGTGATCATATCCTATCAACGGAAAAGCTCTACCATGTTATTAATGGGACCAACGAAGTTGAATCGATTGAACATTGGATTAAACTGTATGAAACCCTGCCGATAAAAGACCGTTCAGAAATGAATGTGACTGGAAATGACGTAATGGATTGGTTCAATAAAAGAGGTGGACCATGGCTTAAGGAGACGCTTTTAACCATTGAAGAAAATATCCTAGCCGGAAATCTAGATAACGACAAAGAAAAGATCAAGGAGTGGCTAATGAAGTGCAATCAGAAATAAGAAAAGAATTACTTGATGCCTTTACAACTGCAGGTGACACCTTTTTATCAGGGCAGCATCTAGCAGAACTCATTGGCTGCTCAAGGACGGCAGTATGGAAGCATATTGAGGAATTAAGGAAGGAAGGATTTGAATTAGAAGCCGTTAGAAACAAAGGTTACCGGATTCTAAAAACTCCTGAAAAAGTGACTGCAGATGAGGTAAGGTTTGGCTTAACCACAAACTTTATAGGGAGAAATATCCATTATGTAGAAAGTGTGGAGTCTACCCAAAAGCTTGCCCATCACTTTGCTTCAGAAGATGCCCCGGAAGGCACGGTCATCATCGCTGAAGAGCAGTTGTCTGGCAGGGGTAGAATGGCCCGAAAATGGCATTCGCCAAAATATACAGGTATATGGATGAGTATGATTATACGTCCAAATATACCCCTAAGCAATGCGCCACAATTGACATTGCTCGCAGCAGTTGCGATTGTTCAAGCCATTGAAGAAATGACAGACCTTATTCCGGAAATAAAATGGCCGAATGATATTCTTATTAACGGAAAGAAAGTAACGGGAATATTAACGGAATTACAAGCGGAGGCCGACCTTATTCATTCAATTATCATAGGAATTGGTATAAATGTGAATCAGAAGAAAGAAGATTTCCCGTTAGAACTTCAAGAAATAGCTACTTCCCTATTTATCGAGGATGGAGAAACTGTCTCGAGAGCAGAGTTAATTAGATCTATTTTCAAACACTTTGAAAAATTATATACGCTGTATCTAGAACAAGGATTTCTTCCAATAAAGCTTTTATGGGAGGGTTATGCCGGCAATATCGGTAAATACATAAAAGCTAGAACACTTACGAATACGATTGAAGGAAAAGCACTAGGAATAACCAATGATGGAGTGCTGCAGTTAGAGGATTTGACCGGTACGATTCATCATATCTATTCTGCGGATATTGAGTTTTAAAAGCTTGAACTTTTCGTAGAATTTGTTATAATTCTATCCAATGGGCAGTATCCACTGAGAACTGCACCTTTACGAAACTAACAATTAATAAGGTTTCTGCCTAGATCCGTATAGCGGACCGGGACAGAGGGATGAAGCATGTTAAAAGTGTAACTGGGATCCTCTGCCTTCAGAAGGATCTTTTTATTTGCTCTTTTAAAATCTTTTTATCCCCTCTCCCATATAAAAGGAGGGAAAATTGATGAAGCAAACATCAGATTTCTTGAAAATGAAGGAAAATAATGAAAAAATCGTTATGTTAACCGCGTATGATTACCCTTCGGCTAAGCAAGCTGAAGAGGGCGGAGTTGACGTTATATTGGTGGGAGACTCTCTTGGGATGGTAGTCCTTGGTTATGACTCAACCATACCAGTAACGCTTGACGACATGATACATCATACAAAAGCTGTAAAACGTGGAGCAAAAGATACCTTTATTCTCGCTGATATGCCGTTTCTAACTTATCATTTATCCGTTCGGGATACATTATTAAATGCTGCCAGACTAATACAAGAAACGGGTGCACATGCGGTTAAACTAGAAGGTGCAGATGATGTTATTGAAAAAATTACTGCTTTAACTAGAGCCGGTATTCCTGTCTGTGCCCATTTGGGGTTAACCCCTCAATCTGTAGGTGTATTAGGTGGATATAGAGTGCAAGGGAAAGATGCCCAAGCAGCAAGGAAATTGCTCCAAGATGCAAAGAAATGTGAAGAAGCCGGTGCCTTTGCTATCGTTCTTGAATGTGTACCAAAACAACTGGCCGAGGAAGTTGCCCATATGATTTCTATTCCAGTTATTGGTATTGGGGCCGGAGTTGCTGTCGATGGTCAAGTTCTCGTTTATCATGATATTCTAGGCTATGGCGTTAATCGCGTACCGAAGTTCGTCAAACAATATCATGCTGTCAATCCATTTATGATTGAATCAATTCAAGCCTATGCAGCTGACGTTAAAAATGAACGGTTTCCTGAAGAAAAACATTCTTTCACAATGAAGGAACAGGAACTGAAAGGGCTTTATGGAGGTACGAAATGAAGGTAATCACAACCATTATGGAAATGCAGGCAATAATAAATAAACATAAGCTCCAAGAAAAATCGATTGGCTTTGTACCAACAATGGGATTTCTGCATGAAGGTCATTTAACACTTTTAAATAGAGCAAGACAAGATAATGATATCGTTGTCCTAAGCATTTTTGTTAACCCATTACAATTTGGACCAAAAGAGGATTATGCTGAATACCCGCGTGATCTTGATCGTGATCGCGCCTTGGCTGAAAGTGAAATGGTCGATTTTCTTTTCCATCCATCCGTTGAGGAAATGTATCCAAACGAACCTTCGGTAAAAGTTAACGTCCGTGATCGCACGGATGTTTTATGTGGGAAATCACGCCCAGGCCATTTTGATGGCGTCGCTACAGTAATAACAAAACTCTTTAACATTATCATGCCAACAAGAGCTTATTTTGGAAAAAAAGATGCCCAGCAGGTGGCAGTTCTTGAGGGGTTAGTTTCTGATTTTAATATTCCTGTGGAACTTATTGCAGTCGATATCGTTCGTGAAAATGACGGACTTGCTAAGAGTTCTCGGAATGTTAATCTTCTGCCAAAGGAAAGACAAGAAGCTCCTGTTCTGTATCATAGCCTTCAAGCTGCAGTGGCAGCAATTAATGAAGGTGAGCGGAATTCAGCGAAATTAATTAGTATGATTAGTGAAATGATTACCAATGAATCAACGGGTACAATTGATTATGTCCAAATCTACTCCTATCCACAATTAAAGCAACTGGAAAAATTAGAGGGTACAATTATTATTGCACTGGCTGTAAAATTTACGAAGGTACGATTAATAGACAATTACATTACGAATATAGATTGATAGAAAAAAGAGAACGGGGGAGGAATATAATGTTTCGCAACATGATGAACGGAAAAATCCATCGAGCAACTGTTACAGAGGCTAATCTAAATTATGTAGGCAGTATCACGATTGATGAAGACTTATTAGATGCAGTTGGAATGATTGCAAATGAAAAGGTGCAAATTGTTAACAATAACAATGGTGCGCGTCTAGAGACCTATATTATTCCTGGCGAGAGAGGTAGTGGTGTCATTTGTTTAAATGGTGCAGCTGCCCGCTTGGTTCAAAAAGGTGATATCGTTATTATCATTTCCTACGCCCTTATTGCTGAAGAAAAGGTAGCAACACATAAACCTAAAGTAGCGATCATGGATGAAGACAATCGGATTAAAGAACTGATCAATGCAGAACCAGCCCTAACCATCATGTAATCCCCAATTTCGGGGATTTTTTTTTTTTACGACTGTTTTATATAATAAATATAAAAAAGATCGTAAAGATAATGGTAGAATGGGAAGCATCCTAGTAGTGTTTACTTTTTCTTTTGAAGATAATGTGATACCGTTTTAATGAACGAAGGTTTGGGGTGTTAATGAAATGATAAATAAATTCGTCGTAATTGATTTGGAAACAACGGGAAACATTCCAAAAAAGGGTGACAAAATCATCCAATTTGCTGCTGTGGTCATTGAAAATGGAAAAATCACAGAAAAATTTTCGTCATTAATAAATCCGAAAAAATCCATTCCAATATTTATTGAAGAATTGACCGGCTTAAATGATGACATGGTGAAGGATGCTCCCCTATTTTCGGAAATAGCAGAAAAGGTCATGACTTTACTGGATGGGGCTTATTTTGTTGCACATAATGTGTTATTTGACTTGTCTTTTCTTCAGGAAGAATTAATCCAATCGGGTCAAGAAGGGTTCTTTGGCCCTGTTCTTGATACGGTGGAAATGGCAAGAATACTTTATCCGACAGCTGATGGTTATAAGTTATCTGATTTAGCAGAGAAAGAAAATCTTAATCATGATCGCCCCCACCAAGCTGATAGTGATGCCCAGGTAACTGCTGAGCTTTTCTTAATTCTTTTAGATCGTTTGACATCCTTACCTAGAGTAACGCTAAAACAGCTTGCACATCTTTCTGGCGGTCTCAAAAGTGATCTACAGCAGTTTCTTGATGAAATACTCGTAAACAAAGATGACACGATTGAACAATTTTCGGAGTCGTTCGAGATTTTTAAGGGGATAGCCTTAAAAAGGCTTCCTGAGCAGTCAGGAACGATGGATGAAGGTAAAGAATATCAATATCCTGCAAGTGAGGATGAAAAAACCGAGTTGGTAAAACAAGCCTTTGCAGCCTTTGAGAAGAGGACAGGCCAATTTACCATGATGGATACTGTGTATCAATCCTTTCAAAATGAAAATCATACATTGATTGAAGCTGGAACCGGTGTCGGAAAATCACTTGGGTACCTGCTGCCGATTGCCTACTTTTCAAAGCAAAAGGAGCTTCCTATTGTTGTAAGCACGCATACCATTCATTTACAAGAACAAATTCTAAAAAATGAAATCCCGATCTTAGATAAAATTTTGCCCTTTAAGCTTAACTCTGTTCTCCTAAAGGGGAGGAATCATTATATTAGTTTAGAAAAGTTTAATCAGACACTTGTAGATGATAATGATAATTACGATACAGGGTTAACCAAAATGCAAATTCTTGTTTGGCTGATTGAAACTGAAACAGGTGATCGGGATGAGTTAAACCTATCAAGCGGCGGGCAAATATTCTGGAATAAAATTAAGAACGAACCCGCTATGTTTATGCAGAACCAAGCTTGGCAAGAAAGAGATTTTTATTTGAAGGCCAAAAGAAATGCGCAAACTGCCGATATAATTATTACCAATCACTCTTTGCTATTAAGTGATATTAAAGGAGAAGGCACAATTTTGCCCGATTTTTCTTTCGCTATCATTGATGAAGGACATCATTTTGAAAAAGTAGCAAGTCAGTTTTTTGGTCATACATTAGATTACTTATCCACCCGGCTCTTATTGGGTCAATTTGGTGTTTTAGAACAAAAACAGCTCTTTTATGAATTGGAGAAGCTAATTGCTTCTGTACCAAGGAAACCTGAGATGATGGCACCTGCAACTAAGTTAAATCAAATAAATGTTGACCTTGCTTTTGAAACAGACGAATTTTTTCAATTGATTGCTATTTTTGCAAAAGCCAAGCTTACAAATAAAAGAGGAATTAACCGTGCCAAGGTGCGCTTTTCTCTTCAAGACGAGGTAAAAGAAAAAAAGGCACTTGTACACAGTGCAGAAAGGTTTGCCTTTTTACTTAAGGATCTTCATTCAGTCATTATTGAACGACTCGAATGGATCAAAAGGGAAAGTAATTCGTTAACACGTTCCCAAGAAAATAAAATGGAAGAAATCCAAACCTTTCTAAATGATCTATCGGAATTAAGAGACACGGTTATTCATTCCTTTATTAAAAAAACGAATGATGTAAAATGGATTGAAATAGATATTCGTTCACCGCAAAATGTTACAACCTTTATAGCTCAGCCAGCATCTGTGGCCGACCAACTAAAAGCACAATTTTTTCAACTTAAAAAAGCGGTAGTAATCACTTCTGCTACTTTGACTGTGAATAAATCATTTGACTATATCATGAAGGAAATTGGACTTGATCCCGTTTCAACGATACAGTTGAACATTCCTTCGCCATTTGAATATAATCAACAGGTTCAACTCTTAATACCAGAAGACCTACCAGAAATAAACACGGTATCGTTAGAAGATTATGTCATTTCAATTACTGAGCATATCATCACAATTGCAGAGGCAACAAAAGGAAGAATGCTGATTCTATTTACCGCCTATGACATGCTAAAGAAAACCTATGAACTAATTAAAGAAAGTGGTTTTTTGCATGACTATGCAATGATTGCCCAAGGGATAACCAGTGGCAGCCGAACTAGGCTAACTAGAAATTTCCAGAGATATGATAAGGCATTATTGCTAGGGACAAGCAGTTTCTGGGAAGGGGTAGATATACCTGGTGAGGACTTATCGTGCCTTGTAATTGTTAGGCTACCATTTAGCCCCCCTGATGAACCTTTAACAGAGGCAAAATGTCAGTTAATCGAAAAACGCGGGGGAAATGCTTTTTCTGAATACTCTCTACCAGAAGCGGTCCTTAGATTTAAACAAGGATTTGGTCGGTTAATTCGTACGGAAAATGACCGTGGAATTATTGTGGTTTTTGATAAAAGAATTGTAACGACCAAGTATGGTAAGGCCTTTTTGAAATCAATTCCCAATGTTCCCATAAAAAAGGGTAAGATGGATGATTTAGCTGAAATTATTGACTCTTGGTTATAATAAATCAGTCAGACCAATTGTTTAATATACTGGATAATATTTGGTAAAAAACACATCCTATATTATGGGAGGTGTGTCATGAGAACCTTACTATTATTACTGTCCATATTCATTCAAACGACACTCATGGTTGAGGCATCAAAGACGACTACTTTAAATAATATTGAAAACATTGACTTAAATATTAAGGATCATGAAGTTGCTGTTACTTTTTTAGGCCTGTCTGAAGGTGATTCAACCCTTATTCAAGGCTCAAATGGTGAAAATATCTTGGTAAATGCCGGCGGGAAAGAGACGGATGCAGAATTGGAAGGATGGCTTTATCTTTATGATGTGAAGAAAATTTCGAAGCTAATTCTTACAAAGAACGAACTAGAGCTTTCAGAAAAACAAATCAATAGGCTAATAACGAAGTATAGTATAAAAGAAATTATCACAACACCGGAGTTATCTGCCCAAATAACAAACAAACTAAGCTTACTAAATAAACCTGCAGTCGTCACCTGGGGTGAGGGCACAAAAAAAACCATTCTTCCGGAGTTGACTGCAGTGGTCCAATTTGTTGGAAATGAACCCAATGAGGGCATGGATTTGACACTGGATTTTTTTAATCACCGCATTTTCCTGATGACTTCGTTTACACCACATGCGGAGGAAACCTTGATGAAGAAGAATTTGGAAAATATTAATGTTTTTAAGATTCCTAATTGTGCAATGGAGGACTCTTTATCTGAAAAATTAATCCAGTATTTAAATCCGCAAATTTCGATTCTATTTGCACCAGAAGAAGAGGAGCATGACCCAGATATTCTTGTCGATCTCCATGAAACTTGGTCAGAAATCTATACTACCAAAAAACATGGTACCGTCACGATAAAATTCACCGATTCAAACTATGAAGTTATAACGATCCCTGTCGAAGAGGATAACTAAGAAAAAATTAGAAAAATTCATATAATCACAGACCCACTTTTTGCTTCCACCTGTTATAATAATGGTTGAGATTTATCAATTATTGTAGAGAAATAGGCAAATATTGGAGGAAAACGGATGGAAAGTAAAATTGAAGTGTTATCAACAGTAAAAATCCAGCACAGTCCGGATTTGTATAAAATTGTTGATGCTCTTAATCGAACCTTGAAGCAAAAAGATCTTATGTTTGGATTGGCACTTGATCAAGAAGATAAAAATACAGCGATTTTTACCATTTATCGTACATAAAGAAGTGAGTGCTTATGAAAAAGTGGATTATATTTATAGTAATATTTATAGTAGTGATTTTTGGTTTATTAATAAAAGTGTATTTCACATCTGTGGAACCTGTTAAATCTGCAGAGAAAAAAGCGGTTGCACTAGCCAACAAGGAAATATCTATAAAAGAAGTTGAGGATTTTCATATATATAATGGCATAGAAACTGTAAATGTCATTGAGGGAAAAAGTAATAAAGGTGAAAAAATTATTGTTTGGATTCCTGAAAAAAGTAAAAAAGTTTACGTGGAAAAAGCAAAGGATGGTTTATCGAAAGAAGAAGCCATTCAGAAACTTTTACAAGAAAAAAGTCCTAAAAAGGTTATTTCAGTGAGACTTGGCATGGAAAAAAATATCCCTTTGTGGGAAATATATTATCGTTCTAATAATAATTTAATAAATTATTACTATGTTCACTTTGACACAGGTGAATGGCTAAAGAAAATCGAAAACCTATAGATGTAATGGAGAATGGAGGAAATATTTATGGTAGTGGAATTAGCAAATCGAGTGAAGGCACTTACACCTTCAACAACATTAGCAATTACTGCAAAAGCAAAGGAATTAAAGGAACAAGGTGAAGACGTTATCGGTTTGGGAGCAGGTGAACCTGACTTTAATACTCCACAATATATTTTAGATGCTGCGTCACAATCCATGAATGAAGGGCATACGAAGTATACCCCATCAGCAGGCTTACCTGCATTAAAAAAAGCAATTATTAAGAAATTTGAAGCGGACCAAGGGTTAACATATAAACTGAATGAAATCATTGTAGGAAATGGAGCTAAACACGTTCTTTATACATTATTTCAAGTCCTATTAAATGATGGTGATGAGGTTATAATCCCTACTCCATATTGGGTCAGCTATCCAGAGCAAGTCAAATTAGCAGGCGGCGTTCCTGTGTATATCGAAGGATTAGAGCAAAATCAATTTAAAGTAACCCCAGAGCAATTAAAGAGCGCCATTACGAAAAATACGAAAGCTGTTATAATAAATTCACCTAGCAATCCAACGGGTGTGTTGTATACAGCAGAAGAACTTTATGAGTTAGGCAAAGTTTGTCTTGAGGAAAATATTCTCATTGTTTCAGATGAAATTTATGAAAAGCTAGTTTATGGGGAAAATAAACATGTTTCGATCGCACAACTTTCTCCTGAACATAAAGACCAAACCATTGTAATTAATGGCGTTTCTAAATCACATTCGATGACAGGTTGGAGAATCGGGTACGCGGCTGGAAATAAAGTAATTATTGATGCGATGACAAACCTCGCAAGTCATAGTACATCTAATCCGACAACAACAGCCCAGTATGCAGCAATCGCTGCTTACAATGGCTCTCAACAGCCAGTAGAAGATATGCGCCAGGCATTTGAAAAAAGATTATCAATTATTTTTGATAAACTAGTAGCGATTCCCGGTGTAACATGTGTGAAACCGCAAGGAGCATTTTACCTTTATCCAAATGTAAGGAAAGCTGCTGAATTGACAGGATATCAAAATGTTGATGCTTTTGTTGAAGCCTTGCTGGTCGATGCTAAAGTCGCTGTTATCCCAGGTTCAGGCTTTGGAACTCCTGACAATATTCGACTCTCCTATGCAACTTCTTTAGAATTATTGGAAAAAGCAGTGGTGAGAATCCACCAATTTGTTACATCCAAATCAAGCATTGTCAATAATTAAAAACGTAAAAAGTCTGCTAAGGTCTGCAGGCTTTTTGCTTTTAGTTACCAAAGATGGATGCCTAAAACTCTTACTCGGATAATTTGTTCGTGGTATACTTAACTGGAGGTGTCCTAATGATGAAAACAAACTTTTTAGCATGGATTCAAGAAGGTAATATCACCGTTCCAACATTATTATTTTCTGAATACCGTAATCTAAATTTAAATGAATATGAACTTGTTCTTTTATTAAATATACTAACCTTTTTAGAAAAGGGGCATGAATTCCCTACACCAGATGAGTTATCGGCACGAATGACGATTTCCATTTCGGAATGTAATGAAATGCTTAGAAGGTTGATTCAAAGAGGTTTTATCGAAATTACCGATGAATATACGAATGAAGGTATCCGATATGAAAAGTATTCTGTCATCCCTTTATGGGAAAGACTTGTTGAACATTTCTTGACAAATATTAAAAGTAATAAGGAATCAGATAAGAAAGCAGACGAAACCGATCTTTATACTTGTTTTGAGAAGGAATTTGGCCGACCGTTATCTCCATTTGAATGTGAATCCCTAGCCATGTGGATGGATGATGATCATCACGACCCAATCATTATCAAAGCAGCTTTACGGGAAGCGGTAATGTCTGGAAAATTAAACTTCCGGTATATTGATAGAATTCTTTTTGAGTGGAAGAAAAATGGGATAAAAACGATAGAGCAAGCGAAAACCCATGGACTTAAATTTCGTCAAAAGCAAACACCTAAAGGAACTGTGAAGGGTGAAACACATCAACCAACTGTGCCCTTTTACAATTGGTTAGAACAATAGTCTTGATTAACGAGGGAGTTATCTCTCGTTTTATTCATTTTAATAGTAGTAGGTGATAGATATGTTGAATAATACCCAAATCCGTTATTGCCTTGATCAAATGGGTGCGATGTTTCCAGAGGCACACTGTGAATTAAATCATTCAAATCCATTCGAACTAGTCATTGCTGTGGCCTTATCGGCACAATGTACCGATGTGCTCGTAAATAAAGTGACTAAATCGTTATTTGAAAAATACAAAACACCTGAGGATTATCTTGAGGTTTCACTAGAAGAATTACAAAACGACATACGTTCGATTGGCCTTTACCGAAATAAAGCTAAAAACATTCAAAGCCTTTCCCGAATGGTATTAGAAGAGTATAAAGGTGAAATCCCAATGGATCGTGATGAGTTAACAAAGCTGCCTGGTGTGGGCAGGAAAACAGCAAATGTAGTTGTGTCCGTTGCTTTTAATGTACCTGCTATAGCAGTAGATACTCACGTTGAAAGAGTGAGTAAGCGTCTAGGGATTTGCCGTTGGAAGGATTCTGTACTCGAAGTGGAAAAAACATTAATGAGGAAGATTCCAAAAGACGAATGGTCAGTTACACATCATCGCTTGATATTTTTCGGCCGCTATCATTGTAAAGCCCAAAATCCACAATGTCCAAGCTGCCCACTAGTAGGGCTATGCAGGGAGGGTAAAAAGCGGATGAAAGGTCAGGTATCTATCAATGGATAAAAAGGTTGAGAACATTTCCAGCCTACTGAAGGAATGGGAAAATAGTAAGGTCCAACTCGAAGCATTATTTCGTGAACGAGACTATGAAAACGCAAAAGTGCTGATGGAAAAGGGAATTTTAATGTTTATTCAGTTCATGTCTTGGTCAAATGAATTGCCTGCAACTCTGGATGAACCTTTTAACTCTAAACAATTTGAGTTTAAACCTGTCAATGTGGAAGAACGGTTAGGTTTTATCATGTCTAGACCAAATCTATATCATTCATATCGCCAGTTATCAGAGTTAATGGTTGAGCAAGAAAAGCTGTATTCGAAAAGAAGTATACTAAAAAAAGCGTCTAAACCTAAAGGTTAGACGCTTTTTTACTATTCATTTTAGTTAGGGTAATGTTGTAGTTGTACCTGAATTTGCTCCATTAACTGTCCCATTGTCGACTGGGGTATCTGGTGGAGTAGTAACGCCGTCATCTTGGTTGTCAGTACCTGTGCCATTACCAGTACCGTTACCATCGCTAGTACCAGTACCAGTACCAGTACCAGTACCAGTACCAGTACCAGTACCAGTACCAGTACCAGTACCAGTACCAGTACCGTTGCCATTACCATTCCCATTTCCATTTCCATTACCTGGATTAGTACCATTACCTGGATTAGTACCATTACCTGGATTAGTATTACCTGGGTTTTCTTCTTGAATAGGTAGTGGTATGTCAATTGCAGCAGTTGCTGGATTACTAGTTCGATCACCACTGATTGCCACAATCGTGAAAGAATATTTAGTACCAGGTACTGCAGGTATGCTTAAAGCTGTTTCTGCTTGATTATATTGCTTTTGACCGGTCCCGCTATTTACCGTTACGGAGAAAGTAACATTTGCCTCTTTGGAATTATTGTAATCCCATGTTAAGGTAATATTTTTATTTACTTCATCATATTTGGCATTTAGTTTTTTCGGAGCATTCAGTTTGTCATACCTTTGGGAGACACGTTTAGGTGCATGACCTTTCACAGCATACTCAGTAATAACTTGACTTCCAGGGGTATATTTACTTGCCAATACCGGCGGCATCGAACCTCTTTCAATACTTACTTCTTGAACGCTGTTTGGCATAGTAAAGTCAGGTGTATCGATATCCTTTGATACATGTTCCATTAAGTTTTTAAAAATTAATTGGGCTAAACGTTGATTATTTCCGACCGCGTTGATAGGTGTACTTCGGTTTTTGTATCCTGTCCAAATAGACGCAGTGTAATTAGTTGTATATCCAGTAAACCAGGCATCAGGAACGGACCTGCTGCTCGGAATACCCCATTTTTGTATTTCCTCATCTGTATAATTCGTTGTACCGGTCTTGCCGGCGATTGGAAGTCCGGGAACTTTCGCCCTTGTTCCTGTCCCAGGAGATACGAGGACACTTTTTAACATATCGGTAATCATAAAAGCGGTCGAATCTTTCATCACCACTTTTGGTTCAGGTTCTGTGCTAATAAAGGTTCCATCACGCAACTTGATTTTTCTAATAGCATGTGGTTTTGTATAAATGCCATTATTGCCAAAGGCGCTATAGGCACCAGCCATTTCAAGTGGGGAAACCCCCGTTTTAAAACCGCCAATTGCGTAGGATTCAAAAATTTCTTTTAAAGGAATACCTAAACCAACTGCAAAGTCTTTCGCTTTATCAAGACCAACTTGCTGTAGAGCCTGAACGGCTGGTGAGTTTCGTGATAATTGCAGTGCGGTTCTAATTGTCATCGGTCCTTTATAGCTTTGGTCCCAGTTCCCAAACTTTTTCCCGGATGAATAGGTTATTGGTTTATCCTCAATCATTTCAAAGGTTCCCCAATTTAAATATTCAATCGCGGGACCATAATCAAGCACAGGCTTGATTGTTGAACCTGGTTGACGTTGTGTATCGATGGCATAGTTAAACCCACGTTTTACTTTTTGGTTCCTTCCGCCTCCAATTGCCCGAATTTCTCCAGTTTTTGTATCAAGGAGAGCAACCCCAGCTTGAAATTCATCATCTGGATAATCAATAATGTCTGATTTATTAAGAATGTCTTCTACATATGATTGCGCATCTGGATCTAGAGTCGTATGGATTGTTAAACCATCTGTAAAGATATCAAAATCAGATGTTTCTTTCACTTCATCAATAACTGCATCCACAAATGAATCAAAGGGTTTTTCATTAACTTTACGTTGTTGTTCATTTAGAACGGTCGACTTAACTGAAACCTTTTTCGCATCTTCCATCTCTTGCTTAGAAATAAAACCATGCTGGTGCATTAACGTCAGGACAATATTTCGTCTCTCCTCAGCTAAATCAGGATGATCGAATGGGTTATAATTATTAGGACTTTGCGGCATCCCAGCAATTTGGGCAGCCTCTGATAATGTTAAATCTTTTAATTCTTTTCCATAATAAATTTTTGCGGCAGTTGCAATACCATGGCTATTTTCAGAAACATAAACCTTATTTACATACATCTCGAAAATCTGGTGTTTAGTATATTGCTGTTCAAGCTGATAAGAGAGCCAGGCTTCTTCGACTTTTCGCTTTAAGGTTTTTTCAGGAGTTAAAAATGAGTTTTTAACCACTTGTTGTGTGATGGTGCTGGCACCTTCAGAACCAAATCCATGTTGGATATTTGCTAACACAGCACCGCCTAATCTAATCGGGTCAATACCATGGTGTTTGTAGAAACGGTAATCCTCGGTTGCCAAAATGGCATTTTCAACTACTTGTGGTATGTCTTTATAATTTACATATTCCCGATTAACTGCACCTACTTCAGTAATCAACTTGTCATCTTTATCTAAAATCTTCGAAGGGATTGGATCTTTTAATAATTTTGGGTCAAGTACGGGAGCATCCTTTACTAAGTAGGCGAAAGTCCCCACTCCCGAAAGTATTCCAATAATACCAAGGGCCACTAAGGTTAGAAAAATTTTCTTTATTAATCCACCCGATTTTTTCTTGGTTTTTGGTTTACCTTTGGTTTGGAGTTTCTTTCGGCGCTCCTCTCTTGATTGGTACTGTTCTGACATGGTAATATTCCTTCCTTTCAAGCCTTTTCTCAATTATGAAGCTTATCTATAATTTTAATATAGTCAATTCGCGGTTGAAAACCAAGTGGGATCTGATGTCCTTGTTGTTCCACTTCCTCTTTGGTTATCGATTTTCTGCCGCCATTATTCATTCGTTTCCAAAATGTTAACAAGTGTTTTGCTTCGAGTAAAAAAACCTGCTCATATCTTGTAAAACGAAGGATAACAAAACAAATACCTCCTTGATCCAGTACTTCTTCCATATGCTGTATCTGGTGTTGATGGAAATTCTTTAATGGAAAAGAGGTAGGGTTCTGTGTTTCTTTAGCTTCGAAATCAATATACTTTCCTTTATAAACACCATTATAATCCGTGGTGGAGGCTAGTTTGAAATATGCCTCTTTAATTACAGCAGCACTGCGGTTTGGATAATCAACCTGGACAATTTGGACCGGCGTTGGTTTTTTATGAATAACAGCTACTTTTCTGGCACGGTAATATTCATTTGTCTCATTTAAGTCTTCCTCAAGTGTCATTCCTCTGTTACTATAAGAGCCATTTGTCTTTTTTTTATTGATATTTTCTGTGTTCTGTTCTCTTGGTACGTACCTTTTTCCGTTTGGATAGTTAAAGTTCACGTTTTACACCTCTCAAACTCTTCCTTATCATATCAAATCTTGACGAGAATGGGGTGTATAAAATACATTTGCATACACACTCTAATAACAATTGTACTGTGATTGCTAAATTTATACATGATGCATTTCTCATAAAAGGATTTAAACTCAATCATAGTACTAATAATCTATTAAAAAAACTTAAGGGAAGATGAATATGAATCATCTTACAATACAGGAACGAACAATCATTCGTCAAATTCAAGAGGAAACCAATAAAAAAAATGTCGATAATATCTCAAGGACTGAAGCATACTTTTCTTTTTTTAAAAAACATCCAGATATCATTTGGTCTTTCTTAGCAAGCATGGTATCTAGGAATGGGGGGTGGAATATGTGTGACCTCCAAGGGTCAATATTTCCTCAATTATTAACGGACATGACGAGAAAGCAGCTTTTCCTTACCTATGAGCGGGCAAATTGGTTGATTTTCCATGATGTCTATCCCCAGTTATTGGTCTACCAATATTCGACGAAATTAAATCGAAAAATGTTTCATTTACTCCCTTATTTTCATGTTTCTACGTTTATCCAAAAAGAATGGTTTCGATATTGGAAAGAAAATGATAAGAACAGACTAACCACTTCCTTAATCATAAATGAACAAAATGTCATTCAAACACCGGTTATTGATCACCCTCTATATAAGAAAAAGGTTTTCCATTCGAAGCTTTTTTCTTTTCAAGATTGGTTTCATTTCAGTTGTGTACTATTTCCAACCTGTGGGGGAGAAGTATATGGGGCAAGTGCAAATGGTTTCAAATCACTTTCAAAAAGAATCAACTTGGGTAAAAGACTAGCCAGCATACTTTTTCATCCACGGCTATTTCCTTATTTTTATGAATTCGCTGAAAAAACGCCGCATACTGGTTCAAGAAATGATTATGAACAATATTTTAAAATAAAAACTGGCCTGAAAACCCCGATTTTGCGAGTGAGTTTCCCAGTTATAAAGCATAATCAACATAAATATGAGGATTGGAGTTCGCAACGCAGGGTATCCCCCTTCTGGTTGTATCTTCCCGCACGACATCGTCACCCTATTCACCTTACTGATTGGTACTTTGCTAAATCAAACCAACTTCAATTAATGTTGGCCCTCCAAAAGACCTTGCAGCTAAAAAAATGGAAATAAAAAAGCAGGGGAAGTGTCCCTTGCTTTTTGGTTGGTTGTTATTCGGCAGGTCGATTTTCTCCCACAAGCTTTTTATCACCGTAGCCTGTTTTTGTTGCTGCATCTGATTGAACTGTTTGCTGCTTTTTGTTTTGTTTATTATTTTTTGACATTAAAAAACACCTCCAACAATAGCTTGTGCGCTTTTTTATTTTTTCATGCAGGATTTAATTGATGTCGAATTACATGGGGGAAAATGCCATTTTACCACTACCTTTGACGAATAGCTTCTAGTTTTGTCAGGGTAGAAGGAAGCCGAAAAAAGAAAGAGAATAATTATACTTAATAGAAAATGCTGGGAGGGTTTAATAGATGAATAAGCCATTGTCCGATAAGGAAAAGTTGATTTCAATGCTGTCAGTAATATACGATCAATTAGAAGAATTGGAAGTGGTGCTTGAAGCATCCTTCTCAGACCTGCGCAAAAGTTTAGACAAGAAAGAGCAGGCTAAGTTAATCGTATCAAAACAAAAACTAATGGGACTTGAACGGAGTATTGATAAAGTTAACTCCATTTCTAATTTAGAGATTGCCTGTGCCAATCCAAATCATGTGTCTAGAGCCCTACAACTTGAATTGGGCTATTAATTGCCTATAAAATAATAGTAACGATTAAAGTAGCATAAAGATCTTTGCTACTTTTTATTTTTTAGAGAAAGGGTTTATTAAAAAGATGTCTGAAGAAATTATCCAATTAACGGAAAAACTTTTAGCTTATAATAGTTTATTCATGAAGTACTATCTAGAGGGAAGGGAGTCAGGGCTCAAGCATGATTTTCATGAAGTGATTAAGCCATTTGCAAATGAAGTTAAGGAAATAAATGACCAATGGAAACATGCCATGAAGAAATGGCTGTCTGAAACGGACCATAAACATCTTCATTTAAAGCAAATCGACACGACATCTGAACATATTGACCAGTTGTCAATTCAATCCTTTTTCCCGGAAACTAGCAAAACGAGATTTTTAAATGCAAATCGTACGGTTGAATTTTTCCTTTTGGAAATATTAAAAGAGGTTAAAAAATAGAAAAGAGATGCAGCTGCATCTCTTTAATTATTATTAAGAATGTTCGATGAGGGAGTTTTCATTATCCGTTTCAGGTATTACCGCGCCTTGTTTTTCAAGTTCACGGACAAGAAGACGATATTCTTTAATGTTAATATCGTTTTGAATATACGCTTTCTTAGCAAAATCCATTAATGTATTAACATCATCTGGTGTATAATCCCGACTTTGAATAAATTTGCTTTTTAATTCGCGAATGTCCATATCTATTAGCTCCTCCTTCATCCTTTTTTCTATCGTATCATGAAAATAAAGGATTCCTAGTTTTTAAAATATTTAAACTTCAGACAAAATTCTCGTCATTTTGACATTATTATTCTTTTTCAAAAGAATCACCTTTCCTCTCTCTCCTTCATAATGTGTAGTAGATAAAAAAACGGAGGAGATGTTTGCCCATGTTTGGCAAAAAAAGGCCAGCTAATTACCTCAATTATGAATACTCGGGGCAAATGATGCAGCAAGGTCCAGTTGGTCAGATCAGGAATCAGCAGATTTTTAATAGTAATCAACCCTTCCATTACCAAGCTCAGCCCCAAAACTATGATTGGACCGCTTATCAACAACCCAATCAACAAATTCCTTATTACCCGCCAGTGTACCAGCAATATGAGCAAAACTATCAACATGGCTACGTTCCTCAAAATACGCCATACAATAGCCAGCCATTTTCGCAAAAAGATTCGCAATTCCTATTCCAGAACCCTTTACAGCCACAGGAAGAAATAGTTCAAAAACCACAGTATATGCCCATGAATGGTTATCCAGTGATGAACCCTTATCCTAAGCAAAGTGCAACCCCAAAACAGCCAGGAGGAGTCCAAACGTTTATGAATTCCTTCAAGTCCCAAGATGGATCAGTGGATATAAATAAAATGGTGAATACAGCAGGTCAAATGATGAATGCTGTAAGTCAAGTATCATCACTTGTAAAGGGATTTGGTGGAATATTTAAGGCTTAATAAAAAGCCCAGTTGATTGGAGCGGAAGGCGCGAAGACTCCTGCGGGAGGACGGGGCAGGGGAGAACCCACAGGCGCTTAGCGCCGAGGAGGCTCCCCGGACCGCCCGCGAACCGCAAGCGCCTGGAGTGGAAATCAACAGCTAAGTTTTAACAGCAAAAAGACGGCCTTTTTACTAGCCGTCTTTTCATATGGAAGGGAAATGGAATTTAGTCTTCGATATCTATAATTTTCCCCTTTTCCTGTGGAATGCGGATTTTTAATAAACCATCACGATAGGATGCTTTCACTTTCTCTTCATTAATCGTATGCGGAAGTGAAACCGTTCTTGATGATTTTTGGCGTAAGTATTTACGTCGATATAAATGATTGATTTCGTCTTCCTCGGTTTCAAGTTCGTTATTTTCCACAGAAATAGTTAAATAATTTCCAGAAATGTTTAAATGAATTTGCTCTCTTTTTATCCCTGGCAGTTCTGCAGAGATGATGTATTCTCCACCTGTTTCAATCGTGTCAACATGAAAGCTCGATCCAGATGGAAATGGACTTTTAAAAAAATCATCGATTGATTGTAGAAAGCCTTTGATTGGTTTTTCATTGAAAAAGTCGTTCATCGATTTCATTAACTCACCAAAAGCTTCTGTTTTCGGCTTTTTAGGGTCATTCTTATCACTCGGTACCTTAGATGACATTAAGTTCCCCTCGCTTTCCAGTATTTCACTCGCTATTATATGCTGGCTAAACTGGGTAGGTGCCGTCATCGTATGGCAATAATTTTATGAACGATTTATTACAGTTGCTTTAAATATGATGTATATCACATTAAATATTTAGGTCGATTAGTATAGTAAAGCAGAAATAAAATCGAAAGTGAGGAACTAAAATGTTCTGTTATCAATGTGAACAAACTCCATCTGGCGGCTGTAATGTCATCGGTGTGTGTGGTAAAGATGAAACCATTGCTAGCTTACAAGACACGATTATTTTTGCATTAAAAGGAATTGCGGCCTATCGAACCCATGCTAATCAATTAGGATATACAGATCCTTTTGTCGATGCCACCACCCATGAAGCCCTTTATTTGACTTTAACGAATTCAAATTTTAATGTTCAAGAACATATCGACATGGCGATGAAAGTTGGCCAATCAGCAGTCCGCGTAATGGAAATGCTAGATGAAGCTCATACAAAGCGTTTAGGCATCCCTGAGCCAATCCGGGTCAGCCAAAACAAAATTGAAGGAAAATGTATTATTGTTACAGGTCACAACTTATTTGCTTTAGAGGAACTATTAAAGCAAACAGAGGGAAAGGGTATCAATATCTATACGCACTCTGAAATGCTACCGGCGCACGGCTATCCAGCATTGAAGAAATATACTCATCTAAAAGGGAATATCGGAAAAGCTTGGTACGACCAGCGACGACTTTTTGAAAATTTCCCTGGAGCGATTCTAGCAACGACCAACTGTGTAATGCCAATTAAAGGGTCATATGCAGACAGGATGTATACATATGAAGTAGCAGGTCTTGAAAATGTAGAGAAAATTATTAATGATGATTTTACACCATTAATTAACCGAGCTTTAGAGCTTCATGAAGCTGCAATTGATTCCGAAGAAACATTGTTAACAGGGTTCCATCATGAAACGGTTCTAGGCTTAACACCTGAATTAATTGATGCAGTCAAAGCTGGTAAAATCAAGCGTTTCTTTGTTATCGCAGGCTGTGATGCACCGGGACCTGGCGGAAATTATTATCGTGAACTTGCCACTTCACTACCGCCAGAGACTGTTATATTAACAACCTCTTGTGGAAAATTCCGCTTTAATGACGTGGATTATGGTGTGGTGCCGGGAACCAATATTCCACGGTATATAGATTTAGGTCAATGCAATAACTCTGGATCAACTGTTAAGATTGCTTTAGCACTTGCAGATGCATTTGGATGTGAAGTGAATGAACTGCCGGTCAGCATCGTGTTATCTTGGTTTGAACAAAAAGCAGTTGCTATTTTGCTTGGTTTATTTAGCTTAGGGATCCAGGATATCCGCATTGGCCCGAAGCCGCCTGAATTTATCTCTGAAAGGGTATTACAGGTCCTTCAGGACCCCTTTAATCTAAAATTGATTGGAACAGCTAAAGAAGACATGGAAGACATGCTACAGCTCTCAATTAAATAAATATAATAAAACCGCAGCATAGATTTGCTGCGGTTTTTAATGTTTTAGATTAGATTAATTTCTTCCATTAGAATTTCAACATCTACGATCATGTTGCCTTCTTCATCTACTTCTATTAATTCATCTTTTTTCATTTTTGTTAGCGTCCTGCTTATGGTTTCTCTTGTCGTGCCGATCATATTGGCAAGATCCTTATTCGTGAATTCGGACTTTAAAAGGATCGTACCATCTTCTTGTTCTTTACCATGCTTCTGGGCGAGCCGAATCAGTAGTTTAATAATTTGTTCGTATGTGTTATTGAGAATCTGTTCTTCTAAACGATTTTGCAAATCAACGATTTTTTCTCCTAATACTTTAAAAACTTTAATACATAGTTCAGGGTTTTCAATCAGTACAGTTTCAAATTTTGAAATTGGAACAGCAATAAGAGTTGAGGACTCAAGTACTTCTGCATAGGCTGGGTAATCGCCTTTTCTGAAAAAACCTACATGGGGAAACATCTCACCTTTTTTAGCAATGGCGACGATTTGTTCTTTGCCATTAATGTCACTTTTATAAATTTTAATTTTTCCGTCATAAATAAAATAGACATTTTCAAGCGGGTCACCTTGGAGAAACACATGACTATGTTTTTTCCATTCCCTAGCTATAGCGATGTCAGAGATTTTTGTTATTTCAAAATCATTTAATTCACGAAAAAGGGTAAAATCAGCGAGCACCCTTTTAATTTCTTCAATTTTCATCCAATCACCTTCAAATATAGATTCCGTTACTATCTATTGTAACAAAAATTCTAGCAATAGTTTAATGTTATTGATATTTATTGGTTAAGTAGAATTTAAAGTTATTCTTACGCTTGGAAAAAAGTACTAGGCATATAAGAAATAAAAAAGTCGTTTTTTCTTTTGTTGCGAACGTTCATTCGTTAAAATAGAAGTAATGAGGTGAGGAAGCATGAAGTTAAGAAAAAGCCTGCAAGAAATTTTGTCAGACTTAAAAATAAATGATCAATTTAAGGAAAATATCGTTACATGGCACACCATCGAGGAAAAGCCGGCCCAAACAGTCCCGATGCCAAGAGACCTTCATCCGGTTTTAAAGTCTGCTCTAAAGAGCAAGGGAATTGAACAACTTTATACACATCAAAAATCAGCCTATGAAAAAATTATTGAGGGAAAAAGTATTGTTGCTGTTACCCCTACAGCTTCAGGAAAAACCCTTTGCTATAACCTTCCAGTTTTACAATCGATTCTAGCAAATCCAAGTACACGAGCTCTTTATATGTTTCCTACAAAAGCACTTGCTCAGGATCAAAAGAGTGAAATCAATGAAATTATTCAAGCGGCTGGCGTAGAGATTAACAGCTATACGTACGACGGGGATACACCAGCTAATATTCGTCAACGAGTAAGACAGGCAGGGCATGTGGTTATTACTAACCCAGATATGCTCCACTCAGCCATACTGCCACATCATACAAAATGGGTTTCTTTGTTTGAGAACCTTAAATTTGTTGTCATCGATGAACTTCATACCTATCGAGGTGTTTTTGGCAGTCATGTGGCCAATGTGATCAGAAGGTTGAAGCGTATTTGTAAGTATTATGGGAGTAACCCTGTATTTATTTGCACGTCAGCAACCATTGCTAATCCACTTGAACTCGCAGAAACCCTAACAGAAGAAAAGATGAACCTGATTGATAATAATGGGGCCCCTAGTGGTACAAAGCATTTTCTATTCTATAATCCACCTATTGTAAACAAACCATTAAACATTAGAAGAAGTGCCACACTTGAGGTTCGGAAAATTGCGGGTGAACTTTTAAAAAATAAAATTCAAACCATCGTTTTTGCGAGAAGCAGAGTTAGAGTCGAAATCATTTTGACCTATTTGCAGGAATTAGTAAAGAATCAGTTGGGAGCAAAATCCATAATGGGCTATCGGGGCGGGTATCTCCCAACCGAACGAAGGAAGATTGAAAAAGGGCTTCGTTCAGGTGATATATACGGTGTGGTCAGTACGAATGCACTTGAACTAGGAGTGGATATTGGGCAGTTGCAAGTGTGTATCATGACAGGCTACCCTGGTACGATATCCAGCGCATGGCAGCAGGCTGGAAGAGCGGGAAGAAGGCATGGAGAAGCCCTAGTCATTATGGTTGCAAGCTCCAGTCCCCTAGATCAATACATCATCCAGAATCCGGATTACTTTTTTAACAAAAGCCCTGAAACAGCAAGGATTAATCCTGATAATTTAATTATTTTAATCGATCATATGAAATGTGCTGCCTATGAACTCCCTTTTAAAGCGGGTGAGCATTTTGGAAGTGTAGAAACAGAGGAACTACTAGAATATTTAACAGAAGAACGTGTCCTTTATCATAATGGCGGGAAATGGTATTGGATGAATGATTCTTTTCCAGCACATAACATTAGTTTAAGGTCTGCATCACAAGAGAACGTGATTATCGTTGATCAGTCAGATGTTGCGAATGTAAAAGTAATTGGAGAAATGGATCGTTTTTCAGCGATGACACTTCTCCATGATGAAGCAATTTATTTACATCAAGGGACTCAATTCCAGGTAGAAAAGCTTGATTGGGAAGAGAAAAAGGCGTTCGTTAGGGAAGTCGATGTAGACTATTTTACTGATGCCAATTTAGCGGTTCAATTAAAAGTACTGGAAGTAGACAAACTTGAATCAATAGATGATGCTGAATTCGGTTATGGGGATGTTAGTGTAAGGGCGATGGCCACAATTTTTAAGAAAATTAAATTCGAAACCCATGAAAATATAGGGTCTGGACCGATTCATTTACCGGAAGAGGAGCTTCATACAAATGCGGCCTGGATTTCCTTAAACCATCCGATATCAGAAATGGGCCATGAGCGACTCGAACAGGGACTTGTCGGGACTGCGCATGCACTAAACCATATAGCTCCCTTATTCGTAATGGCCGACCCTCAGGATATTCATGTCATTCCGCAAGTAAAGGCAGACCATAACGAAAAGCCAACCATTTTCTTTTATGATCGCTACCCAGGTGGGATAGGATTAAGCGAGAAAATACACACAGGTATGTCGGAAGTATTTGAGGAAACAAAGAAAATGATTACTCGCTGTCAATGCGGATCCGGCTGCCCGTCATGTATTGGTACAGACACCGTTAGTGATACAGCAAAAAATGATACCTTAAAAATTATTGAAGCCTTTTTAAAACCCTCAATATAGGAGAAGGAAGATTAGCGATGTCGTTAAAAAATAAATTAAATCGTTTAAAACCACATCTTTCTGTTGGCGTTCAATCTGAAAAAATTAGTATTCCTCCTTTAGCGGTTAACATTGAGGTTCCTTTCAAGGAACAATGGGAGCAGGAAAACGTTTTTCCGTATTTTATGGATCAAAATTACTGTTTAATCAGAGAAGTGAAATATCCACTCTCATATCAGCATGGTCATTACTGTTTTCGTGATTTTCTAACCGCAGTAGATATATGGAACAAACAGCCCATAAATCATCCTTTATCAGCAGAAGGGCATCAATCGGAAGAATTATTCTTTTTTGATACTGAAACGACTGGACTTGGCGGTGGGGTCGGAAACACGATTTTTTTACTCGGCTATGCGAGCATTTCTGGTGATTCCCTTATCTTAAGACAACATATTTTACCGAATCCGGGGGCAGAGGTCCCTTTATATCAAAGCTTTCTAGAAAATGTGAATTATAAAACGCTGGTTACCTATAATGGGAAGTCATTTGATTGGCCGCAGGTAAAAACAAGGCATACGCTCGTAAGAGAACATGTGCCAAAGCTGCCGCAGTTTGGGCATTTCGATTTATTTCATGCGGCTAGAAGGCTATGGAAGCATAAATTAGACCGTTTAAAGTTAGCTGTTGTGGAGAAAGAGGTCCTTGGGGTAGAAAGGGTAGATGATATTCCTGGCTTTTTGGCCCCGATGATTTACTTTGAGTTTATTGATAGTAAACAGCCTGATGGAATGCTTGGTATTCTAAAACATAATGAAATTGATATTTTATCGCTTGTTACCTTGTATACACATATAACCTTTCAACTATGTGGAACAGATACTTCTCAAACCAGACCCGAGTCCTTTGAGGTAGGGCGCTGGTTTGCTTCATTAGGAGAACAAAATGAAGCAGAAAAAGTTTTGACCAAGCTTGCAAATGGAAGTGATTTTACTTCCTATCAAGCAAAGCATGCTTTAGCTATACAACACAAAAAAGAACGCGACTGGGAAAGAGCACGGAAATTGTTTTCGGATGTTGTTGATTCGGGTGATAAACCAATGATGTTAGATGCATGCCTGGAGCTAACCAAGATCCATGAACATAGGCTAAAAGATTATCAACTTGCGTTGGATTATTGTCAAAAGGCGATTATGATCGTATCACAATTTGAAAAACCACCTAAAATTACAGATCAAAAAAGCTTAGAAAAACTTAAATTTCGTTTAAGCCGGTTAGAGCGAAAAAATGCAAAATAACCTGTCTGACTATTGTTTTTTGTAAAGTTCATCTAATTGCCACAAAATCAGTGAAAATTAATTTAAAAAACCAGCATTTCCATATTGTTTATCATAGTTGAAAGAGGTAAAATTTGAAATTAGATTGAGAAAAAAACGACTAACAAAAAATTTGGAGCTGGTAACATGTATAAAGCGATTTTATTCTTATTTTTTATTGTCGTTTGTTTGACTGCAGTTATTTTTACGAGTTTAAAAGATAGCTTTTATTCTTTTTTATAGATGAAACATATGTCTAGGGTGGGCAGCCCTTTTTTGAGCAAAACTAGGCATATCTGAACATATATAAATATTGAAAACATAGCAATGAACGTATTAAACCAAAAAAATAGGTATTTTCATTAGTACAAGAGTAATCCCTTCAACATAGGCTGTAATGTAAACAAATAATTGAAGGGAGACTATTATATGTATCTTGGAACTAATTTTATGCCGCCAGTCATTCATCCGACTAAACAAATTGTGAACCATACGTTTTCAACGACAGTGGTTCCCCATATTCACCCTGTCCACACAACCACGGTAAATCACCATTTGTATCAACATAAACATTACTGTCCGCAAACTGCTTCTTGCGCTGAAGAGGTATGCAATCAGCAAATTAACTGCTGTAACCCATGTGCACCTGCTGCAATGCCAGCAGCTATGCCTGCTGCAAATGCTTTACCAAATGCTATGCCAGGAATGGGTGGTCCAGGCTTTGGACCAGGAGGCCCAGGCTTTGGACCAGGAGGCCCAGGCTTTGGACCAGGAGGCCCAGGCTTTGGACCAGGGGGCCCAGGCTTTGGACCAGGAGGCCCAGGCTTTGGACCAGGGGGCCCAGGTTTTGGACCAGGGGGCCCAGGCTTTGCACCAGGACCATTCATGGGTCCTAGACGTTAACTGAAGTAATGTCTTTTGCAGGGGCTTTTTAGCCCTTGTTTTTTAATTTTTATTTACTAATATGATATGCTTGTTTCATTCAAATGTTTGTCCATTTTAAAAAAAATTCTTGGTGAGGAGAACATTCATTATGAAAGTTCTGGCCATTTCAGGTTATAAACCCTATGAATTAGGAATTTTTAAAAATGACCATCCATCGGTATTATTTCTCAAGGCTGCTATTAAAAAATCACTTATTCCAATGATAGACGAAGGATTAGAGTGGGTGCTGATAAGTGGACAATTAGGTGTGGAACTGTGGGCTGCTGAGGTTGTATTTGAACTACAATTGGAATTTCCAGATCTAAAACTAGCAGTAATAACGCCTTTTTTAGATCAGCAAGCGTCTTGGAAGGAAAATAATCAGGAATGGTATGAGTCAGTCCTTGCACAAGCTGATTTCATTGATTCTGTTACAAAAAAGGGATATGAAAAGCCATGGCAATTTAGGCTGAAAAATCAATTTTTTGTAGAAAAAAGTGAGGGACTCCTCCTCCTTTACGATCAGGAAAGGGATGGGAGCCCAAAATATCTATATGAAATGGCTCTTGAGTACCAAAAAAAACATCTATATCCGATTGAGCTGATTACATTTTATGATTTGCAGATGATTGTCGAGGAAGAACAAATGAAACTCGCTGACTTTTAACCTTATTAGTCATTTTTTTAAGTACAAATTCATATATTGAAATGATTTATCAAATCAAAAATTTAGCAAAACAAATGAAAATTGACAAAACTACATATTTTTGAAAAAATAATAGGTAGTGATTGGCGAATACTGAGGTGAATAGAATGCTGTCAGATAAAGTGAAATTAACAGCTAAGGATATTTTAGAAAAAGAGTTTAAGACTGGTGTACGAGGCTATAAACAAGAAGATGTTGATAAGTTTTTGGATTTAATCATTAAAGATTATGGAACATTTCATCAGGAGGTTGAAGATCTTCAACAGGAAAATCTTCGACTTCGGAAACAGCTTGAAGAAACTTCAAAAAGACAGCCGGCGGCACAACCTGCAGGTACAACAAATTTTGATATCTTGAAGCGATTATCCAATCTTGAAAAACATGTTTTTGGTAACAAGCTCTACGATTAACAGAATGTATTAAAATTTCCTAATAATAACCATTGAATTACCAGCGTGAAATACATATAATAAATTGTATTCATTAATAACGTTCGGGTAATCGCTGTAAGAAGCATTTGCATTCTTGCAGAGGAAAGTCCATGCTCGCACGAGCTGAGATGCTCGTAGTGTTCGTGCCTAGTGAATTCATAAGCTAGGGCAGCTGGGGCTAGCATCCAGTTGACGGCCGGGAAAATACCTAAGTCCTTTTGGGGATATGGTATGAATACCTATAAAAGTGCCACAGTGACGTAGCCTTTCCAGAAATGGAAAGGGTGGAACGGGTAAACCCCACGAGCGAGAAACCCAAATAATGGTAGGGGCACTTTCTCTGAGGAATTGAACAAGGAGAAGGACAGGTTCAAATCTGAGCCTGTAGATAGATGATTACCACCTAAGTACGAGACACACCCGTGTCGTTTGTAGTACACTGGTACAGAACATGGCTTACAGAACGTTATTAATGGGAAAGTATGCTGGATATTAAATGGCTCTCCTGATAAGGAGAGCTTTTTATTATTACTAGACATATTGCATTCGTTGTCGACTTTTTGTCAATAATGAAAGCGAATTAAGATTATTTTTATTAAACATAAACATACATACAAATGAATTAAGGGTGAAAAAATGGGAAATTATCAATTAATAGCTACAGCGGCAATGGGACTTGAAGCTTTAGTTGCCAAAGAAGTACGATCATTAGGATATGACTGTGAAGTTGAAAATGGCAAAGTTACCTACACTGGTGATGAATATGCGATAGCCCGCAGTAATTTATGGCTCCGAACAGCGGACAGAATTAAGATCAAGGTCGGAGAATTTAAGGCATATACCTTTGATGAATTATTCGAGAAAACCAAGGCACTCCCGTGGGAAAAATTCTTACCTGAAGACGCGGAATTTCCTGTGATAGGTAAATCTGTAAAGTCAAAGCTCTTTAGTGTTTCTGATTGCCAGGCAATTGTTAAAAAAGCAGTGGTAGAACGAATGAAACAACATTATAAACGAAGTACCTGGTTTGAGGAAACCGGTGCTTATTTTCGCATCGAAGTGGCACTATTAAAAGATGTTGCTACGATCACCATTGACACTAGTGGTCAAGGGCTTCATAAACGCGGCTATCGTCTCGATCAGGGGGAGGCACCCCTAAAGGAAACACTTGCTGCTGCACTTGTCTTACTCACCAATTGGAAGGCAGACCGTCCTTTTATGGATCCTTTCTGCGGCTCGGGGACAATTCCCATTGAAGCGGCAATGATAGGGCAAAATATCGCTCCAGGTTTTAACAGAGAATTTGTTTCTGAGCGTTGGAATTGGTTTTCTGCAAAGGTTTGGGAGGACGCTAGAAATGAAGCAGAGGACCTTGCAAATTATGATCAACCATTAGACATATTAGGCACTGATATCGACCATAGAATGGTGAAAATTGCCCAAGAAAACGCCTTTGAAGCTGGATTCGCTGACTTAATTCATTTCAAGCAAATGCAGGTTAAAGATATTTCTACCAATAAACAGTACGGTGTCATAGTCGGAAATCCACCTTATGGTGAAAGACTAGGGGATAAAAAAGCGGTCGAACACATGTATAAAGAAATGGGTGAAGCATTCAATGCGCTTGATACATGGTCAATTTATATCCTGACTTCTAATGAACAGTTCGAACAATTTTATGGAAAGTCAGCGACTAGGAAGAGAAAGCTATTTAATGGCTTTATTCGTACTGACCTTTATCAATATTGGGGAAAGAAACCTCCTCGTCAAAATGAATTGAATCTAGAATAATCAATCGATTAATATACTTATGTTTGTGGTAACACATGAAAGTTTTTTGGGGAGGGTACTATGCAAAAACGCATGCCATTTGAGATTGCAAAAACTGAATCCTTTTATGATAAATTAGGTGAATGGATTGGTGACTTATTTTATGATATTTTGCCTGAAGCCGGATTCGAACTGAGAGATGAACAGATATTTATGGCTTTTCAACTTGAAAATGCCTACAAGGATAAAAAAGTAATGTTTGCAGAAGCAGGGGTTGGAACAGGGAAAACCATTGTATATTTGCTTTATGCGATTATGTATGCACGTTATACTAATCGTCCGGCTGTTATTGCTTGTGCGGATGAGACTTTAATTGAGCAGTTGGTTAAAAAAGAGGGAGATATCGCAAAGCTGGAGAAAATTCTTGGACTAGATATCGATGTCCGCTTGGCAAAATCGCGAGATCAATACCTGTGTTTAAAAAAGCTAGATCTGACCAGGAATACTGATTTTTCAGATGAAATTTCAGATATTTATGAAAAACTGCCTGATTTTGTTCATTCTGTTGGCTCCATGCAAACATTTGAAAGATATGGTGACAGAAGAGATTATCCAGCTTTATCAGATGAAAAATGGAGTGAACTTAATTGGGATGCTGTCCAAGATTGTTTTTCTTGTGAAAAGCGTCATCGCTGTGGGCTGACTTTGCACCGTGATTATTATCGACATTCAGAGGATTTAATTATCTGTTCCCATGATTTTTATATGGAGCATATCTGGACAAAGGAATCAAGAAAGCGAGAAGGGCAGCTTCCGCTTTTACCTGAGCATTCTTCCGTTGTTTTTGATGAAGGACACCTGCTTGAATATGCAGCGCAAAAAGCATTGAGCTACCGGTTTACTGATTATACATTAGAAACCCTGCTCACGAGGTTAATGGAAAATGAAGTACGTGAGAAGACCTTGTATACGATTGATGAGGCTTTATTAGATAACGAGGCATTTTTTGATGCGATTTCACAATTCTCCTCACTTTCACAAGGTTCTGAAAAACAAATGATTACGAAGCATCCATTAGTATTAAAAACATGCAGAAAGTTACTTTCAACCCTTCAAGAATTAGAGGAGGAATTAGTGTTTGAAAGTGAGTTATATGTCATTAATGAGTACGATCTGAAAATTGTCGAGGAATATTTGGAGCAAATCACCTATTCGTTATCACTTTTTCTTCAGGAATTAAACGGAATCACTTGGTTCGAGGAAAAAGGGGGAGAACGCACACTGGTTATTATGCCCAAAATGGTCGAGGAAGTAATGCGGGAAGAAGTTTTCACTCAGAAAAAGCCGTTTATTTTCTCATCTGCGACGCTAGCAAATCAAAAGTCGTTCGACTATATTGCTTCTAGTATTGGGGTTGATGACTACTTATCTTTTTCAGTGACATCTCCTTTTGATTATGATGATAGGATGGAGCTTTACCTTCCAAAATTTAAAGATGCTGATATTGAAGGGAAATTAGAATATATTTTAGAGGAAATTCGCAAATCAGAGGGACGTGCATTAGTTCTATTAAATAATAAAGAGGAATTGGCTCAACTAAAGAAAAAGCTATCAGGAGCAGTCCCGTATCCAGTTTATTTTGAAGGCGATGAAGAAATAAGCACACTTGTTTCTAAATTTCAGAATGAAGAACATGCGATACTTTGTTCACTTCATCTATGGGAAGGTCTTGATATTCCGGGAAGATCACTTGAAAATGTCTTGATATTTTCACTTCCTTTTCCACCTAATGATCCTGTCTTTACCGCAAAAAAGGCCGGTGTAGATAACCCATTTACGGAAGTTGACTTGCCGTATATGCTTCTCCGCTTACGTCAAGGCGTTGGCCGCTTGATCAGGAGTGAAAAGGATCAAGGAACGGTTCATATTTTAATTGATGAAGATATCGACACAATTGTCTTACAGAAAATTAAAGAAGTATTGCCAACAGAGGCTAAAGATTGATAATCATGAAGAATAAACAAAAGCGGAAGGACCTATTGAGGGTTCTTCCGCTTTGTGTTTTATCTACCTAATAATCGTAGGCCTTCAGCTGTCATGTTTTCTGGTGACCAGGCTGGCTCCCAGACAAGATTTACTTCAACTTTTTTAGTTTCTTCCATTCCTTCCACACAATAACGTACCCCGCTGGTTATGCTGTCATGGAGTGGGCAGCCGGGTGTTGTTAACGTCATGGTAATAGTAACATCAGCGGTTTCTGTTACCTCTACATTATAAATTAAGCCTAGGTCAACGACATTTATATTTAATTCAGGGTCGTAAACACTCTTTAACTCAGTTAGGATCTTTTCTTTTATATTCATCATAAACACCTCACTATTTTTTTAAAACGCTTAGGATATTAATTGCAATGATAATAAAAACAATCGAAAGTACGGACTGTCCAACATTAAAGAGAATAGCAATATGAAAAGCTAGAGCGCAGAAAACTATCAGTATAGCGACGATAAATAAAGAAAATAACGGCATAACCATTTTTTCATTCATCATCTCTTTTAATGAAGGGACCTTATTTTTCCCGATTTCCTTACTGTATTTGTAAGTCCACCAAAGGAATGGAACTATTTTATATAAATAACTAACAATACTTAAGACAATCCAAAGTAATAAATAGGCATAGATAAGTGGGCCAGTAAAAGTGTTAACATCATGATTCCAAAGCATAATAAAAGCTGCAAAATGAATTACATTTCCAAATCCAATAGCCACTAGTGCAAACGTAAAAGGTTTATCTAATGTTTTCTTCAATCTTTTTTTGATGATTATTCTAATATGCCAGCTGAAAATGGAAAATCCTATTAAAAGCAGCAAGAAACCAATTTTCAAAAGGGTATTGTTATTAGTAAAGAAGGAAACCAGCGATACGACAAGACCAGAAAGGTAAAAAACATAAACATATTTAGCTTGAATCATCGGAAAACCATGAGATAGAGAAAACATTGGCACCATCTTATATGAAAATCCAAAAATTAACAATGTAAACCAACCAGTAACTCCCATTAATAAATGGGCTTTAAAAATCGATTGATAATATTCACCGGCAAATCCTGTTTTTAAGCAATAAATCAATGTAATCCCTAAAGAAATCGTAATAAATAAACAAACAAGGGACGAACCGACGAAAGCTGTAAGAATAGTTGGTTTTGCTTGTTTTTTTAGTGTCATAAACATTTGGAATAAAAACATTAAGATGCCGAGTAAAGTAAGAACACCAGGAATCATTGCATTTTGAGGTGACCAATATAACATCGTTGAAAATGATTTTATACCGATCGCAGTAAGAAAAAATTGTATAAAACCAAATCTTTCATTCCATATTTTAGTTAGGAATGCAACAGGTACAAGCTGATACATCGCTCCCATTGCTGCCATTAATGCCCAGCCTAGAATTAATAAATGAACTGAAGACCAAATTACTGGGATTCTAAAGCTCCCATCCGCCATCAATTGACCATTTACTAAAAGAAGAATTTGCGATAACACCAAGGCAATTAAACTAAACAAGATAAATGAAAATGGAAGCTTAATATTCGTTTCACTTCCCATATTTTGAGGAAGCATGACATTTCACCCTCTTACCGGAAGATTTCAATTTTAAAACTTCCGTCATTTTGTTGTTCTGTACGCTGCTGATAGCCTAATTCTTCTAATTGCTCATAAAGGAACATCGGCCTGCGGTCATTAATTATTGTTAAAACCTCATTTTCCCCAAGGGGTTCCAAGGCGGCTAAGGTTCTCATCATTGGCTGTGGCGGTTCTAAACCTCGATTATCCAAAATCATGTTTATTAACCCCTTCTTCCATTAAGCTTTCTTTGTGAAAGTTACTTTCCAATGTTTACTCTCAATTTCTTCTTCTTCATGAGTAAAGCCTTTTGCTTTTAAAACCGCGAATAGTGGTACTGGTTTAAAGGGGGCATGAAGGATAAATATATCATTATCCTTTACTTCCTTAATCGCCTCCATTATTTTTTGAAAGGGTTCAATTTTATTCTTTAAATCCTCGCGTACATCAAGTTCGATAATTCGTTGTTCCATCGTAGTTACAACTCCTCTTATATTTTATAAATCAAAGCCTGCTAAATTAATAGAATAATTCCCGCTGAAGTGCTTCCCTGTCAATTAGGTAAAAACCATCCTCATCCAAGGCAACATAGTCTTTCTTTTTCACATGATTGATCGTCCTACTGACAGTTTCTCTTGAAGTGCCAATCATATTGGCTAATTCGCGATTGGTGAACTGCGTTGTTAGCTTATAGCGCTCGCCAACCATCTCGCCATTTGATTTACAGAGCCTAATAAGTAGTAAAATTATTTGTTCAAAAGTGTTATGGAGAACTTGTGCTTCTAATCTTCCCTGCAAATCTACTATTTTTTCTCCTAATACTTTGAATAACTTGATGCAAAGCTCTGGATAGGAAATAAGTATTTCTTCAAACTTATCTATGGGAATAACAATCAGATTTGTATCTTCCATCACTTCCGCATGAGCTGGGAAATTTCCTTTTCTGAAAAATCCTGCATGTGGAAACATTTCACCAGGTTCAAGCACGGATATTAGTTGTTCTTTCCCTGATTGGTCTGTTTTGCAGATCTTTATTTTTCCACTATGAATAAAGAAAACTCGGTCAAGTGGATCGTCCTGCATAAAAATATACATCTTATGTTTATAAAAACGAGTTTGTGCAATCTTCACGATGGGTTCTAATTCTTCTGCCGATAATTCTTTGAAGATTGGGACCTCAGATAATCTTTTTACTATGTCCTCTTGCTTCATTAACATCACCTTCGTATTAGTAATTCTGTTTGACTAAATTGTAGCAGTGTTTTCACTGTAATTATGTGACCTCCGTCATAGATAACTCGTTTTCATGAAAATAATTCTCAGTCGGATCTGTGTTGTGGGAAATATCACAGGAGTACGATGAGTTGCTTCACTGTGTGACGGTCTTGTGAAAGTTACAATACGATTTGTGACAAAATATGAAAGGGTGAATTTGGAATGGAAATACAACGGGGAACACCAACAAAAAAAGTGGTGAAGACAAATAAAAATGCAATGCTTAAATCAATATTAGTTATAACCATTTTACTGAGCTTCACGGTATTACTAGTAGGTGGCTATTGGATCTTTAAGGAGCAGGCACCAAGACCTGTAGAGGTTACCAATGAAAAGGGTGACGTTTTATTTACAAAAGATACAATTATGGGGGGACAGGCCGTTTTTCAAAAGTACGGTTTAATGGATTATGGTACCATTTTAGGTCACGGTTCTTATATGGGTCCCGATTATACAGCGGAAGCTTTAAAGCTCTATACTGAAGGAATGCAAGATTTTAAAGCAAATGATGAATTCGGTAAAGATTATGCTTCATTAAATGAAGATCAAAAATCTGTTATAAAAAATAAAGTAATAAAAGAAATGCGTAAAAATCGTTATGATAGCAATAGCGATACAATGAAACTAACAAATGCTCAAGCGTTTGGACTTGAAAAAGTAAGAGAGTACTATAAAAAGATATTTACTAAAGGCGACGGTTGGGGGTTAAAGGCAAACCTTATTAAAGAAGGGGACATGCCTAAAGACGATCGAGCTTATGTTGCAAAAGGGGATCAAATCACCCAAATATCTGATTTCTTTTTCTGGACTGCATGGCTTTCAAGTACAGTCCGTGAAGGAGATAAAATCACGTATACTAATAATTGGCCTTACTATGAAGACGCAGGAAACCAATTATCCTTTTCTGCTATTTGGTGGAGCGGTGCTAGCATAACATTATTTGTATTAATGGTTGGAGTTATCCTATTTGTTTTCTACCGTTATCAATTTGGTATGCAGGAAGCCTATAAAGAAGGTAATTTCCCACGAATTGATTTACGGAAAGTGCCGGTGACGAGCTCTCAGGTGAAAACAGGAAAATACTTCGTCATTGTGGCAGCATTATTCTTTGTCCAGTGTATGTTTGGGGCGTTACTAGCTCACTATTATATCGAACCTGATAGTTTCTTTGGTATGAAGTGGATTCACGATATTCTTCCATTTAATATTACAAAAGGTTACCACCTACAGCTTGCTATCTTCTGGATCGCAACGGCATGGCTTGGAATGGGAATATATGTAGCGCCGCTAGTTGGAGGTTATGAGCCTAAGAAACAAGGTTTATTAGTAGATATTTTATTCTGGGCACTGGTTGTCCTTGTTGTCGGAAGTATGGTCGGAGAATGGCTAGGTGCAAATGGCTACTTAGGAAACAACTGGTTCTTATTTGGTCATACTGGCTGGGAGTACATTGAGCTTGGACGTATCTGGCAGCTTATTTTGATTGTAGGTATGCTAATTTGGCTGTTTATCGTTTATTGAGGTGTCAGGGCTGGTCTGAAGAGAGAGAATGATAAAGGCGGACTAATTCACCTATTATTCTACTCAGCAATCGCGGTGCCAGCATTCTATATCTTTGCCTTGTTTATCAACCCAGGTACAAGCTTCACATTTGCAGATTACTGGCGCTGGTGGATTATTCACTTATGGGTAGAAGGTATTTTTGAGGTTTTTGCGGTTGTTGTTATTGGTTTCTTATTGGTTCAACTCGGTCTTGTAACGAAAAAATCTACAGTAAGACAACTTTATTTCCAATTGATCCTGCTCTTAGGCAGTGGGGTAATTGGAATTGGTCACCACTACTACTATAATGGTTCAGCAGAAGTTTGGCTGGCTCTTGGAGCAGTATTCTCAGCATTAGAAGTAATTCCGTTAACATTGTTGATCCTTGAAGCATATGAGCAATATAAGATGATGCGTGAGGGTGGGGTAGATTTTCCTTACAAAGGAACGTTCTGGTTCTTAATCTCTTTTGCTATTTGGAACTTAGTTGGCGCAGGTGTGCTTGGATTCTTAATTAACTTACCAGCAGTCAGCTATTTTGAACACGGACAATTCTTAACACCTGCTCACGGTCATGGATCCATGATGGGTGTGTACGGAATGTTTGCATGTGCAGTATTACTTTACTCATTGAGAAACATTGTAAAACCAGAGGCATGGAATGATAAGTGGATTAAATTTAGCTGTATCATGTTAAACGTTGGACTTGCAGGAATGGTTTTCCTATCCTTGCTTCCTGTTGGTTTCATCCAAATCAAAGAAGCCTTTAATCATGGTTATGCTGCTTCTCGTTCAGCATCATTCCTACAAAAGGATATTGTTGAAACATTATTAACATGGCGTGCGGTGCCTGACACCATTTTCTTAATCGGTGTGGTAGTATTATTGTTATTCTGTATTAAAGCAATCTTTAATTTACGGAAGCCAACCCACAAAGAAGGAGAAAAACTTCCTGTTAAAGATCTTTCAATTGACGAGGATTAATAGAAAAATCCGCAAAGGTCAGCTTTGCGGATTTTCTTTGTTCAAAATCAATATTTCGTGGCATTCAAAACAATAAATCTCTTTCTCCTCGGTATGGATACCGTTAAAAAAGCCATCTAAGCAATAAATTTCTTTACTGCAGCACTTACAATTTCCAATTAGTTCCTTCATTGGTCATACCCCCTGTATTAACAAAATCATCTTATTGGTGTGATACCACTCACTAAGTTTTAGACCAAGTTTCCTTATAATAAAAAAGAAGTTAACAAACTAATGGGAGTGATAATAATGCAAACTTACGCAAAAGTCATTAATGTACCAGATCTTGGGAGTACCTTGAGGAAGGTCCTGAAACATGGAGAGTAGCCATTGCTAAGAAGTAATCGTTGAAAAAAGTGACTTCTTAACAATCCCAGTTGTTTAACCATTTCGTAGTGCTTTATTTAGTTATTTTCCATCTAACATCCTCTTTTCCCTATAAATTTATTTTACAACAGAAATTCATTCTGTTGTTTTTTTATTCACTTGTGAACAGTATTTTGCATACTTTTCAGAATAATGTGTTAAAATTTAATGGGAAATAAAAGGGGGGGATTGCATTGAAATATGAACTATTAGAAAAAGAATTTCTAGATTATATGAAAAAGATGTCTGCCTACAACGAAGCACTTGGATTAGTTTATTGGGATCTAAGAACTGGGGCCCCGAAGCAAGGGGTGGAACAACGGTCCGAGGTAATTGGGATGTTATCGTCCGAAGTATTTAAAATGTCTACTTCTGAAGAGATGGCAGCATACATAGCTAATTTATCAAAACAATCACTGTCAGAAAAGACACGCAAAATCCTCGAAGAATGTAAAAAAGAATATGAAAGAAATAAAAAAATCCCAGCTGAAGAATACAAGGAATTTGTGATTCTCCAGTCAAAGGCAGAGAGTGTGTGGGAGGAAGCGAAGGGAAATTCAAATTTTGCCTTATTTAGTCCTTACTTAGAAAAGCTTGTCGCGATGACAAAAAAGTTTATCACTTATTGGGGTCATGAAGATAATAAATATGATGTGTTATTAGATATGTACGAACCTGGCATCACAATGAACGTTTTAGATCAAGTATTTGGTGAATTAAGAGATAAAATAGTTCCTTTGGTTAAACAAATTTCAAAATCTCCACATAAACCAAAAACGGATTTTCTATTTGAAAAATTTCCAAAGGAAAAACAACGTGAATTTAGTTTGAAGATCCTTGACAAAATAGGTTATAACTTTCAAGCAGGAAGAATGGATGAAACCGTTCATCCTTTTGCAATTGGGTTAAATCCTGGCGATGTCCGCGTTACCACCAAATATGATGAAAACGACTTTCGGACAGCAGTTTTTGGTACGATTCATGAAGGCGGTCATGCTTTATATGAACAGAATGTTTCTAAAGACTTGATTGGGACTCCTCTTTGTTCAGGAACATCAACTGGAATTCACGAATCTCAGTCTCTTTTTTATGAGAACATCCTTGGACGAAGTTTACCATTTTGGAAAAATAACTACGATCTTCTAAAAGAATATGCAAATGGTCAATTTAACCAAGTAGAAATTGAAGAATTCTATCGGGCTATAAACGAATCTAAACCGTCATTCATTAGAATTGAAGCAGATGAATTAACATACCCGCTCCATGTTATAATCCGCTATGAAATTGAAAAAGGCTTATTCAATGATGAGATCGATGTGAAGGATTTACCGACTATTTGGAATGACAAGTACGAAGAATACTTAGGAATTCGTCCTGAAAATGATGCACAGGGAGTTCTTCAAGATGTCCATTGGGCAGGAGGCAGCTTTGGTTATTTCCCATCTTATGCCTTAGGCTACATGTATGCAGCACAATTTAAGCATAAAATGATGGATGATCTTCCAAATTTTGATCAATTAGTCGAAGACGGTACCATTCTGCCGATAAAAGAATGGCTGACCGAAAATATCCACCAATATGGAAAAATGAAAAAACCGCTTGAAATCTTACAGGATGTTACAGGAGAAGGCCTAAATCCTAAATATTTAATTTATTATCTTTATGAGAAATATAGAAAGATTTATTTGTTAAATGAAAAAGGCTCATTGTGATTAAAGCAATGTAACAATGAAACAAAAAAGGCTTCAATCGATGAGATTGAAGCCTTTTTCAGCGCCCAGCGGCGTATGGACTTTTCTTATTACTATTTACTCCAAGTCTGAAATCCTTTTGAACCTGGAGGGGCATTTTGAATAATATCGATAAACGGAATCGTGTAAGCAAAAAGAATAAGGGCTGCTGCAATTCCAAGCCACAATTTCCAGTTTTCAAATACCATTGGTGCTTTTTCTTCAAGATTTTCTGCAACAGCAACAGGGAATTCCTCTTCCCCTTTTGGAGCAAAGAAGGCAAGATTGATAAATATGATAATAACCAGAATAATTCCTAGGAATAAAATGGTCCCACCGACTGCTTGAGCGATTTGATAAGGAATCCATTCTGCTGCTTGCTTTGCCCCGCCGTAGGTTGAGAAAGCGGAACGTCTTGGACCGCCAAGGAGACCTTGGAAGTGCATTGCACCTGACATGAATGCCATTCCAATAAACCAAACCCATGCTTGGATTATTCCTAATTTATTCATTGCTTTTGTCAATTTACGTCCAGTTAAATGTGGTACCAACCAATAGGAGATCCCAAAGAACGTTAATACAACCGATGTTGCAGCAGTTAAATGGAAGGGACCTGTCACCCAAATAGTATTATGAACTACCTGGTCCATTTGGTTGGATGCATTGATAATACCACCAGCTCCAGCAGGAATAAATGATGCCATACCAATAAATGGAACTGTGAAACGAGCATCTCCCCATGGCAGAACCTTAAACCAGCCAAACAGGCCTTTTGCTCCTTTTGAGCGACCATATCTCTCGAAGGTTGCAAAAAGAGAGAAGGCAGTCATTAACGATGGAATAATAACCATGAATGTTAAGATAACCTGTAAGAACTTCCAGGCAGGGTCAATACCTGGCTCTGTTAATTGATGGTGAAAACCAACCGGAATCGAGAATAGCAGGAACAAAATAAATGACAAACGTGCTAATGAATCAGAGAAAATTTTCCCACCAATAATTTTCGGGATAATCGCATACCAACACATATATGCAGGCAATAACCAGAAATAAACAAGTGGATGCCCAAAATACCAGAATAAAGTCCGACTTACTAACACATCAACAGTATCAACTAATCCAAGCGACCAAGGAAGTAATTGGAATAATACGGCTGCTGCAACTCCAAGAGTAGCGATAATCCACATGACTGTATTTATAACAGCCATAAAGCTTAATAACGGACTTGGCTGTCCAGGATGATTCTTCCTCCATTTTGCATAGGTCATGATTTGTGAGGCACCATCAATCCAGCTTCCTATAACGACGAAGGTTAAGCCTAAGTAAAATATCCAATGGGCTTTAAGTGGTGCATAAAAAGTGTAAAGTACGGATGCTTCCTTAAGTAAAACCATGGTAGCTGCCATTAAGGTACCGACTAACATGATCCAAAAACCGATCCAGCCAGTGCGGCGAGCAGCATTTGAATGACCGCCAGTGGTTCTGCTTACGGCAGCATACTGAAATCCCATAATAAAAAATGTCGTTAAAACCAATCCCATTAAAACACCATGGACGGTTAAGATTTGGTAGTAATCAATACCCCATGGAAGTTCCCATTTACCGGAACGGACAAGGGTTTGTAATAGCCCCATTAAACCACCAAGTGCAAGTGCAGAGAAGGCAACAAAAAAGTGGGCCATTGAAAGCTTTGCATCACGAGGATCAACTTTTACTTTTGCTGCTGTCGAGTTAGCCATTATTTTACCACCTCAATCATCGAACTCATTAAATGGTGACCAGCACCACAATATTCATTACAAACAATTAAATATTCACCAGCTTTATCAAACGTGGTTGTATATTCGCTGACATAACCAGGTTCAAGCATCATGTTAATATTTGTTCCAGCTACTTCAAACCCGTGGACAACATCTTTGGTTGTAGCAATAACTTTTACCTTTGCCCCAACCGGTAACTCTACTTTCACTGGATTATAGGAGAAAGCTGCAGCTACATATACTAATTCATAGTCCCAATCTTTACCTTCAACCTTATGTAATCCTGGTTTATCAAATGGTTTTGTTTGATCGACCTTATCCACATTAATCGTAGTTAAACAACTTGGCGGCTTGTTACCAAGATAGAATGCGCTTACACCCACAACTGTCAAAAATACTACCAGTGCACTAATTCCGAAAGTTAGCCAAATCTTCTCGAACTTATGCATATGCATAATTCTTTCCCCCTTCAATTATTAAAAGCGTTCAACAAATAGGTAATAGACACTTACCCAAGTGACAACAATAAAAGCTCCCAAAAAGAAAACGGACGCTAATGTCCCTTTAAGAGAAGAGCTGTCTTCTATTTCTGTTTTTTGGTTTGTTTTAAGTTCCGCCTTCGCCATCCCCCTGCACTCCCTTCAGAGTAGTTAAAATAAATGATTAGTTCTCTTTCATAATACAAAACAATTGTGAAGAAAAAATATCAAAATTAGCAGTTCACAAAATGTTCATTCCTTAGATATCTACTATGTTAATATTATAAAATTGATGTAACAGTGATTTATATCACAATCATCAGGGGGTATTTGTGACTAAAATGTGAACTATCACACTTTACTTGTGATAAAAGTAATTGAATAATCCTCCATACATGAATATAAACAACTTTTTGGAATGAATGTCACACTTTGGATACCTATAAATATGATATTAAGAAATTCATATTTTCCTTCAGAAAAGAGTGTGTTTTTGTGGAAAAATATTATTGTGATCGTTGCCGCCTTTTGTATGACCAGGTAGAAATCTGTAAAATCTGCGGAACATTAGTGAAAAATAAAATTAAAATTGAAGTTCAAAAACAACCCGATAAAAAATAAGTCGCAAAAACATTTTATAAGCAATTTACTTGCTTCAGACTGTCGACAAAT
>NZ_JAGGQR010000061.1:0-7951 GCF_018613205.1 Bacillus sp. ISL-46 | reverse complement strand
TTTATTTTCATGGTAGTTTAACAAGTACCTACCATATTTCATAATATATACCCTGTTCATTATGATTAGGCATATCATATTCTTCTCTCAATAAAATTTCTCTTCTTTCCATATAAGAGATATATCGACGTAAACTCTCTATAAATCCTTGGATATCCTCTTTTAGAATTTCATAATATGTATAGTCCCATTGTTCAATATATTGGTTTTCTATTTCTTCCAGTCTGCTTTTACCTGCCTCACTTAGTAGTACATTATATTTATCTTGAACAACATCCACAATCTTAATAGAGAGGGTACACCAATAAGCCTCCATAACTGAATTATCAGTAATATGGAAAGGACTAATTACTAAATCATCAATAAAGTTAAAACGCTGTATTATCTCAGGTAGCAGTTTAATTTCTTCCAAAGTAAAATATAAATTTTCATAACGGCGATGTCCTCCACCCAACTCTTCCAACTCGACAGAACACTGTTTGCTAAAGTTCATATTTGTACCCCCTAAAAAAGATTTCTTATTGTTATTTTAGCATCTTCTTGTTCAACTAAACTGCCCGTTTGTTCAATAAGAACAGCTTGAAAACATTGTATTAATATTAGTATCTATACAGCCTTTCTTTGAGAAATAATTCATAAAGTTTAATAAATATCAGGGGCATAGTTACTTAATCTTGCCCCTTCAATTTTAGCAACACTGTACACTCCACATGTCTGGTGTGCTGAATATAGAAAGCTGTATAGATGTAATAGTGTTCACCAAAATATAAAATCCTAAATATTGAAACCATGTGTGGAAGTAAGTCGTTAAGCCTCATTTTTATGCTCCTTCTAGGAAACATTAGTGGATGTACTTATAACTCTCTCCTTTGAAGCGTAATTTCATGGTGAGCTCAAAACTTTTTTCATAATAAAAGTAGCGATAATAAACGATAATTTTAGTTAAGGGACAGATTCTCTCTTTTGGGCGAAACGGCACCATTGTCCATTATTACATCATTCCACCCATCTTTTTTACAAATTTCCGAGAGGTTTCGCACCTATTCAAAACTGCTATTTTATCCAAGACTACTGTATAAAAGGCAGGTGTTGAATACAAAGGTACGCACGGATTTAGACAGACACATGCGTTATTGCTGCTTGAATCTGGGACAAGTATTAAATTCGTATCACAACGTTTGGGTCATAAAACCATTAAAACAACAGCCGATACTTATTTAGATATTACCGAAAAAATTGAAGAAGACGAACTCAAAAAGTTCGCCTCCTACACAGCAAAGAAAATTTAAATCGGCACACTAGATTTTCTTTGTTTTATGATCACCCCTAAAACGTTGCTATAACAGCATTTTTAGAGATTTAACCAATAGAACCCTCCATCTCAAACTTGATTAATTTTGCTTTAATTGAACTAAATAATTTATAAAAAATACGGATAAACCTTGATATAAAGCAATTTCTTATAAATAGATTATAATACAGAATAAATTTATTTCGGCACGAAATCGGCACGGATATTTACCGCGCAAAAACACATGTAGCAAGGGGTTTAAGTTTAAGTGTATTTTTCTTTTACTCATGAAATTTCAGCCTAAGATTATTTTAATAAATGATTAAAAAGCTAAACTAGACGCGCTGAATTTTCCTTAGTTCAGTTCCGAAATATGAAACAATAAACCAAATACCTGAATAATATACAGTTCTATATGTTTCGTGGTCAGAATGTGATCAAAGAAACAGGGTGCCTCCAAATAAAAAAGGGGGCATCTATTTGTATGTATTATTACATCATACCGCCCATATAGTTTCAAACTGTAATATATTTAACCATATTAGAAACAAACCACGTAAAATCAACTTTCTACAAGTACTATGTGTAACATCTTTAACCTGGTTTTAATGCGATTTATTATTTTTCGTTAGCAAAATGTTAGCATGCTGTTAGCAGTCAATGATATGTAATTGACTTGATGACTCTAATAACAAAAGCGATGCAAATTCTATATGCATCGCTTTTAAACAGTGGTTACACAATCCACATAACCAGAGTGTATGTGGCAACACATGGGGTGCTGTTGAGTTTTTTAATTACTTCAAAATCTATGAGGAAATCATGATTGCACGTGATGTAGTAAGAGAAGAATAATCTAGTGGGTTAATATTTTAAACTAATCTATATCAATAGCAAAAACCACTCGCTACAAATATTAGTCAGTGGTTTTTTATTGTTAATAATAATTTTTTTTAGCTAACCATTATAAGGGAAATTCTTCTTCAAGAATAAATCTGACCGCATTTAAACCAATCATTTGAGAAGGCATTGAAGTGTTACCGTCTGGTAAAATAGGGGAGATGGATAGATCAGCGACTTTCAGATTTCTGGTACCAAAGACATTCAGATATCCATCTGTTACGCCGTCTCGAATACTTTTGGCCATCCTGCATTGACCTCCAAAATGAGCGAGATTTCGATAAGAGGCTTTGGCATAACTTTCTAATTGTTTACGCTGTTCTTCCTCATTTCTTATTTCGAAAACATTTTCAGGAGGGTATACAACCTTGTAGATGCCTTCAGGATCGAGTTCACGAGCCTTCTTCATAATGTTGTAAGTCTCAAAATACTGTTTTACCATAAAATCCAAGTCATCTGGATCTCCAAGTGGATTAAGGTCTATGGATGGATAGGCCTCAGGGTCACTGTGTGCAACCGTGATTGTACCCCTGCTTGATGGGTTAAGGTCAAAAATGCCAATGCTCATTATATTACTCAGTTTTGCAGGATTAAACCCCCAATGATTAGCCAATACATCTGGAGCCGGAAGAAACGAAGGTGTCGGAGAGCCATATAATTGCAGGCGACGGCCTCCTCTGCTGCCATCTCCTTTAAAAGCCCCCAGTGGAAATGGATTAGAAGGGTCAGCAGACATGAGCTCTAAAATCCGTTTTGTTTCTACTTCTACTCCCATTCCAACGGTAAAATGAGATTGAAAGTTGTGCCCGACATTTGGACTGTCAATTAATGTTTCAATTCCTGCTCTAGCCAGATCATCCGGGTTCCCAATTCCAGAACGTTGTAAAATAACGGAGGAAAAATTACCTGCACAAACAATGATACCTTTTATAGCATGAGCAATATTTGATTTGCCGTTTCTTACAAATTCAACGCCCACTGCAACCTGATATCTTCCATCTTCTTCAAATAGAATTTTATTCACGGTTGTTTTTGTTAAAATGACTAACATTCTGCTGCCAACTCCAACCTCATCCGGGTGGAATTCATTCCCTTGTGTAACAATCTTATTATTCAGATATCCTGTTGCAGTAGATGAACGAACGAACTGTCCATTCACTTTTTTATTTAAAAACTGTGATTTGTAAAATGTACAATCTCTTATACCTGTATTATAGTCTTCAACAATAGGAATATTTAAGACATCTGCTGTTGCTTTAGCCAATGTTACTGTAAGCCCACCCTTAGGAATGATCTGTTGTCTTACAAAAATGGGGCCTTTTCTTCCTCGTTCTTCCGGTTCTTGTGTCTTACCTGTGTACGTTTCATTCTCTATGAATAAAGAACTAACATTGTCGTAACTCCATTGAGATCCAACGAGACGTGCCCACTCATCATAGAGTTCAATACTTCCACGTACAGCATACATTGCATTATGCTCTGAGCTTCCTCCTATCGCTCTGCCACTCGATACTCGAAGTTGCTGATTACCAATATTCGCTTCTGCATTTGTCATCATATTAAATGAATGCCTATTATCAGTTGCTAAAATACCAGATATTGCACCAGAAGGGCTGCTTAGCTCTTTAACCATATTTGTTCCAGGTTCTAGGACTAGTACAGAAGTTCCTTCATCCGATAATTTTTTCGCTATCACCCCCCCAGCAGTTCCAGCCCCAATCACGATAAAATCAAAAGTATTTTGGGTTGCCACACTTTTGCCCCTTTCAATATTCAAATTTTAGTTTCCCAATTTCAGAATAATAAGACACAATATATATATGAATAAGCACAAAAAAGTGTAAATGTCCTAATCTTTTCAGGGCAATATTGATTGATTTTACCGGCTTGACCTCTAAACTTAATAAGGCAGTTATGATTCCTGTCGTTCAGTCAAGAAATACTCTGTGGCAAATTTCATAAATAAATGGGGTAATTCAGCAAACGATCTAAAGTTGATTTCTTACAGCTGAATTATTACATCTTCTGTGGAACGAATTAAAATTAAAGCAGACGGTACTGCGAGGATCTTTTACAGATTCTCGCTACCGTCTGCCATCATTTAACGTAATTTTAGCAACACGCAGCACTCCACATACGTTGAGTGTAAGTGGCAACACATGACGCTGGTTAGCTTACTATTTAACAAACAACCTTATTTTACATAATTAATATGAATAACAGGTCTATACCCTAATAGCCTAACTTCTTTTTTCCAATGATCTATTTTATTTTTTAAAATAAGCATATCAAGTTGGTTTAAATCAGGCTTACCTGCAGTTAAAGGAAGTTTAGTTCTTCTGTCTAGAATTATCCATAATCCAATTTCTCTTATTTCAAGTCCATTATCCGACATATTGTGTCTATATATTTTTAATGTCAATAAAGTTTGGTCAACTATTGGGAACAGTTTGCCCAAATTTGTCCCCAAATTGTCCCCCGTAAAACAGTAAGAAAAATGCGGGTTGGAACAGTGTACCTTCTTTCACTCAAGCACCCGTTAGTTGAACAAGCAGGACCTTTTAATTATCAGCAAAAATTCCTAATTGTCTGACTAAAATGTAATTTGTATTTGTTAAATATTCCATCATAAGGAGGAAATAGTTTCCCTTGAGGTTCTTTTGGTAAATTCCCGATATTTTGAAGGGATTTAATATGGTGTTCCAAACAAAAATTAACACCCTCAAGTGATTTGTTATTACAGTTTTCTTTTTTACACACTTGATTTGATGTTCTAAAGGCATTTTCTTTTAAATACCGTTCCATAAGTGCTAAATAAATTAAAATTTTATCTGGTGCTATATAATGTTCGTTCTCCCATTCAACCATTTCAGTAAACGGCACTTTAAACAAATACTCTCCATTTCCAAAATTCCACGCAAAACTTCCTTGCCAAAATTGATTACATATATCACATTGATATAGTTTTTCTTCACTATTTTTAGATTTAACAATTGTTTTTAGCTGTTTTTTTAATGATTTACTTTCTTTTATTCTCTTTGAAATGTCATTTCTTTGTAAATCTAAATCGCTATAATTATGGCAAACACAGGTCATAAGGGGTCTCCATTTCAATCATCATTTTTACTATATTTTAACATATCCTTATTGAAGTAACCTGCCCCGTTAGCTGAAGAAGAAAAGAAGTTATCGCAAGCAACCTCCTTATTTCACTCTTGCACCAGTTAGTGGAACAAGCAAATACAAATACCAAAACGGGAAACACTAATTTTTGAGGTGAGTCCCATTGATGATTTTGAAGTCGTATCTTGTATTAAGTCTCTTAACAGCATTACAACCGGTCGGGAATCAAAAGGTTGTTCCAACCCAACCTAGCATAACTAGCTTTGACACTAATTCCCCCAAAAAAGGAACCTGGGTTCAAATACCAAAGGAAACAAAGAAGATAACTTTTAATGTGAAAGCCGAAAACTGATTACGGCCATAAGAATGTACCACTTCTGCCATGTTTTTTACCAGCGATTGACACAAGATTTACCGCTTATTGCCTTACCAACGGAGTAATGTCAAGGAAAAAGGATTTGCAACGTAGGATTTTGGGAGATAAAAAAAGTCTAATTCCTCCGCATTTTTACCGAGGAATTAGACTAATGATCTTCAACAATCGCGCCCGATTGCTGAAGATCACACCTTTATTTTTTAACTCTATACCAATATCTGTATTGTTCTTTAAATCCCAATTTATAATAAAGGTTTAATGCAGGAATATTATTTAATTCAACTTGAAGATAGGCATTCTTAGCCCCATTTTCTTTACCCCAATGTATCAAATATCTAATTAATTTGGCTCCATAACCTTTGTTCCTAGATTTTTCATGCGTTACAATATCAAACAATCCTATGTATTCATCTTCTAAAACACCCAGGCCACAAGCTACGACTGAATTATCATCAATTAATAAAATAAAGCAAGTGGTAGGAACAATATTTTCTAGCATTTTCTTTAACGTTAGTTGGTGGTTTTCACTTATATTGTTTAAAATACAAAAATTATGAAACCAATTTTCATGCAACTTATTATAAATAACAACATTTGTTACTATTGTTTTATCAATTTCTAATATCGGCAATAATTGAACACTTGTTTCACCCGCAAGAGTGTATTCAGAATTTTCTAGGACGCTATCTAAATTGCTTGAACCACCAACTAGTGGTGTCATTTTATAAACAACCTTTAAATTGCTTTCACGATACAATTTTTCATTATTCTCTATCTTCCTTTTAAAATCTTCACTTGAGGAATAAATAGGATTGATTGAATTTGCTCTTTTTGTATATCCTTCGGAAAAACGTAATATCCATCCATCATACATTAGCGTTTGAAGTGCTGGTAAAGCATTCATTGATAATTCTTCTATTTTTTGTATTAGTGCTTTATTAGACATTCTAATCCTCCTCTTACATTTTATATTTAAATAAATTGTATAATTATTCATAATAACATATTTTTATACAATTATATGTTATTATTTTCCCCATTATCGAATAATACTAAAAAGCACATCTCATTATTATTTATGAAATGTGCCCTTTAGCTGAATAATGAATGTCGTCATTTATTCGACTTTACTCGCTATTAAAATATCTTTTATCTCGCCAACACTATTGACAATATATGTAGGGTTAGAGTCACTTAATTCTTCAAATGAACCATATCCATAAGTTACTCCAATAGAGTTAATACCGACATTGTTTGCTCCAATAACATCATGCTTACGGTCACCAATCATAATAAAGTCATCCTGCTTATGTTCTTTGTATTTATCTAGTATATATTGAATAATTTCAGTTTTTGATGTTCTTGTTCCATCAAGATTACTTCCAACAACAAGTTCGAAATACTGGTCAATATTAAAATACTTTAGTATTTGTTCAGAAAATACAGTAGGCTTTGAAGTTGCAACAACTAAAGTATATTGTTGTTCTTTTAATGATTTTAATAGTAAAGGTATATTTGAATATAACTCATTTTCAAACATACCTTTTTCCTTAAACCTTTCCCTATAAAAATCAATTGCTTTTTTTGTATTTTCTTCAGCAAAATTGTAATATTCAGCAAATGAAACTTGTAGTGGTGGACCAATAAAACATTCAAGTTTATCTGTATCAGGCTCTACAATGTCCATTTTCTGTAATGCATATTGAACCGATTTAGTTATACCTACTTTTGGGTCTGAAAGTGTTCCATCTAAATCAAATAAAATTATCTTGTACTTGTCCATATTAAACTCCCTTCCTGTATCTAATCCCAAACTAATTTTATCATAAGAATTTCAAAAAAATTCAAACTCTTCTTCAACTAAATGGCCCTTTCATGCAAAAAAGGATGCTAATCCTTATTCCGGATATGCGCCCGATTGCGGAAGATCAAGATAATTATTATGATTGCTACTTTAGCTTGGTGAACTAACGCACCCGTTGAATAAATTTTGTTAATATTTTGCAAAATTCGGGCTTCTTCGATGCTTTGTAGCCTGCTCAAAAGAGCAAGCTATTTTGATTAATACACCTTCACTAAAAGCAGTACTTGCCAAAGTCACTCCAAAGGGTCTTCCATTTTTCATATATCCAGCAGGTATAGATATGGAAGGATAACCAGCTTTAGCACATATTGTTGAGCCTATATACGAAGGAAAGAGGATAGCATCAAGGTCATACTTTTTTAAGGCAAAGTCAATTCCCTGTTCCTGAGAAAAATAC
>NZ_JAGGQR010000060.1:0-11389 GCF_018613205.1 Bacillus sp. ISL-46 | reverse complement strand
TGTACTTACGCTAACGGGTGCTTTAGTTTAACAACAGCAAAGAGAATGGCGCTAACATGGGGAATAAAAACTATCGCAATTATTTTATTTTTGGCAGGACTAAACGTAATGGTAGGGGCAGCAGCAAGACTAGACATCATGTACTTATTGGCAAGACTCGGTACGGGGGCACTATTTTTACTACTTCCGCCACGTACTTAATAGCAAGAAGGATATCACGCTAAAGAACATCGTAACAACAGCAGCAAGGGCGCTTAAATAGAGCGCTCTTTTTTATGACAATATAGCGAGAATAGAATATGAGGTAGCGTAGGTGCTGCCTTTTTTATATACGAGAAAGGAAAAAAATGTATAATTAAAATATACAAATATTAAGGAGGAAGGACTATGCAAAATAACGATGCTAGAGAACTACAGGAAGAATGGAAAGCGAAAGAAAATAAGCCATGCTCACACCCCCAAATTGAGAAAGAATATATTCTAGGCTCTCAGACAGGCGATTTTGTTTGCTCTACTTGCGGCTACGAAGGCACTAAAGAAACATTCGAGAAGCTTCGTAAACAATTTAATATAGATAAGTAATAAAGAAGCAGCCACCACGATCGATACAGAAGATTACGAAGACATGGTAAATAACTGCTTAAAGTATAGCATGGAAGAGGGGAAACGCTTGAGAAGATTCGCTTACCTACTGATTTTCTTGTTATTAAATGGGTGTGCGTCTACAGAACCGCCTAGCACTACAGAGATGAAAAAGTTTATTGACGACACTCAATACATGATAAAAATATTAGAATCGGCATACAGTGAAGGCATGAGGGAACTTACGTATGAAGAAGAACGAGAAGCTGTTGCGTATGAAGCTAATTATGATAAGTCGAGCGATTTCCAGAAAAAAACCGACGACCCTTCTATCAGTCTAATAGTGAGTAACTTATCGTTAATGAAGTTGACTTTAGGTAACACAGGAACGGTTGTTGGGGATAATGACCCTAAAATGGACTTCTTAAAATACAGGTCAGATGTAGGGACGGAATTGACCGAAGCAAAATCAAAGTATATAGAGGAAAACTAGCCTTAGAGACTTTCGAAAAAAATGTAAATCAGTATAGATAATCAAGGGAAGAACGCAAACCCTTGCAGCCTTAATTGTCAAGTGGAAATACTTTACGTATTTTACGATTATAAATGTTTACAAAAGTTCGGCTATACATAGGCTGCTCGTTCCTGCCGAGGAAGGCTACTGAAACTTAGTGGGTACGCATACCTTTATTGAAGATTCATATTCAATCCTGCGCCAAAGATACGGGCGCTTTTTTTATGCTTATCGGTGTCAAAACTTAAGAGTTATGGAACGGATGCTTATTCGACAAACGGGCCAGATTGTTGAATAAAAAGGGAGGAATTTCTAAGAGTGAAGAGAATACAGGGGATATGCTCTTAGCCAAGTGACATGGAAGTTAGGGAGTGGTCAGGCATAATTTCAAAAAGGATGGATTCCACTGCCGGCATTTGTCAGTAAAGTTACTTTACCATATTCGAAGAAAGATGGAGGAGGAATCTTTGATGAAAAAACATCATGCAATACAGTAAATCCATTCCCCGTTTTTTGATGAGCAGGAACTGAAAGTAAAAGAGATAGCTGAAAGCTATCCCTTTGAAATATTAAAACCCCCACGCGGTTTGGTGGGAGTTCAGGCATTCCGAACGTGTTTAGTTTGTACATTATCTTTCGACACAGGTGTTGCTTTAAATCGACCAAATAGATAACAACCGGCGATCACAACGACGCTGCCGACAAATTGTATCCATGTCATCCGTTCACCTAACAATAAAAAGGCAAAAATCGCTGTAAAAATCGGGTTGAAGTTTAAGAACATACCGGCTGCCGTACCGCCCAATTTTTGTACACCGATATTCCAGAACACCATTGAGACAACAGTGGACAACACGCCAACATAGAGAACAGACCAAATAAATGATGGGTTTACATTTGTCACTGTAAACGAAGAAAGATTAAATGGCAGCAAGATAAGGATTCCGAATATACCGGAATAAAGTGTCGACATCATCGGTGACGTTTCTTTCATCGCCCATTTTCCAAACATCGAATATAGTCCCCATAAGGCAACAGCCGCCAGCATCCATAAATCACCTACATTGAAATCAAGTGCAAGCAACCGTTCGACTTCGCCTCTTGATAGTACAATGACAACGCCGAAAAAGGAGAGAACCATTGCGGCCATTTGCAAAAGGCGGATCTTTTCACCAACCAACAAAAAAGAAAAAATCGCAATGGATACCGGGTTTAATGTAGAAAGTAGCCCGACATTCATTGCATCAGTCCTTTCTAAAGCGAGAAACATAAACACATTATAAAGAACAACCCCGGTTAAACCCATCAAAACTAAAGGGATAATCGACCGTTTAGACGGTAAAATTCTTTTTTCCTGAATCCATACGATTGGAAGTAAACATACTACCGCAATCATCCAGCGTAAGTTCGTCAAGGTTATGGATGACGCGTGGCCGACAAGAAACTTTCCAACGACAAAATCCCCACTCCATAACAAACTTGTCAAAAGCAGCAGAGATGTGTATAGATAACGCATGGGGCATTTACTCCTTTAATAAAGTTAAGTATTGTGTGACTCTATTTAAGTATTTAATATACTTTATCATAATTACGAATGATTTGAAACCGTTTTTATAAAAAGGGAATAAAAATGTTCAATTTAGCATATTAATGGTTCTGGTGCAAAAACTTCAAGATAATTGTAATTAATCTCTAAATCTTGACATACTAATACTTTCAATTTATTAGTGAACCAATGATTGACTGGAGCGATATTTAATCAAACTTTTTTATAAAATGGAATGTTCATTCAAAAAGAAAAGAATCCATTTTAATCAATCTTTTTTCAAAATGGATTTTTTCTTTGTTCTAAAATAGGAGGATTTTGGTAAAATTATATGGCTATTAATATTTTTTAAGTCAAAATGGGAGAGGATGAAGATACAAAAGAGTTTATAAAAATGAGTTTAAAAGGTTTCGCAGAAAATAAAAGCATGAATACTGTTATAATATATAAAGGACAAATCGTTGGTGTTGCGGGTTATAACTCAATAGATTGGACTAATAAAGTAGCATATATTGGTTATTGGCTTGGGAAACAATATCAAGGAAATGGGATTATGACGAGAGTTGCAAAAGCTTTGACTGATTATGGTTTTAATGAGTTAAAGATAAACAAAGTTGAAATTAGAGCTGCTGTTGAAAATAAGAATAGTAGGGGTATTCCTGAAAGATTGGGGTTTGTAAACGAAGGGTGTATTAGACATGCAGAATGGCTGTATGATCATTATGTTGACCATGTTGTTTATGGAATGTTAGCAGAAGAATGGAATGAAAAATAGATCACCAGTTATTCAGCAATCGGGCGCTTGTGCGGCCAAGCTTAGGTCGTATCATATAACGGGTGGGATTCCCGTCGAGTAAGAACTAGCCATTCGCTCGTAGCGAGTCTTGGAGGACTAAAGGTAACTTTAGTCTTTAAGCGCTGCAGAAAGCTACAATTTTATCTTTCGTTAAAGGCAAGAAGGGTAAAACCTCTCTGGAGTCATAGACCTTGGCACGTTATACATTGATATGATACGGCAACTTGGGAGACCCTACCGGTCTTTTCTTTTTTTTAGAAGAGTATGGTGTACAAGCGATAAAAAGCAAGGAAACCAAATGCCGATGTAGGGAGTCGGATAACAGCGTAGTGCGTGCGTGGCAGCACGTTCATCAGGTGGGTTAAAGTCCCACTGAATCTCGGACTAGGAGATTCATATCCAAACTTGGGAGTAATGTCTCAAGGGCTGATGATTTATCATCAGAGGGCAGGGCGTCCACCGCGAGGTGGAGTCTGAAGGGCTTGAGGAGAAATACCAGGCCGTAGTGAAACGGGGCTACCCGAAATGCGAACCGGTCGGCCAAAGATGGGGCAAGGTCGAGCCTGCACTATGGAGGCGAAGGCACCACTAGTCCACCCATCGTACCAAGGTGTGTGCGGGCGGCATGGTATGGAAGATGAATGTAGCGACCCATGGAGATCTCGTAGTGTCTGGAACAATAACACTTATTAGGGACAAGTGGTTAAATAAAGTCGGGGTAATTGTTTCTGTGACAGTTATCCGGTAAAGAAATTCACAGAACTCCAGTAATGTGAACTATAAGGAAACCCCGAAATGGACACAAATGCACTGCGAGAAGTCGGAGAGCTGAATAGTACTTAAACAGACGAACAACAAAAACGTCTGGAACATCTATATAGATGTCATTTATTTATTCAAAAGGTAAATAAATGGGGAAGGCAGCTTGCTTTATGGAACCAAAATCCGAAATTAGTTTTGCGAGTAAAACGAACAAGAACGGAAAGTTCCCTTTGTGAAAGACCCTAAACTTGTATGTGGAGAATACGAAACCAATGACGGATAATGGTACAACAAGAAAGATTCATTCTTTAATAGATAAGGTTTACCACCCAACAAATCTATTGATGGCTTGGGAAAAAGTTAAGGAAAACAAAGGTAGCGGAGGAATCGACAATATCAGTATTAGTGATTTTGAAAAGGTACAGTATAAAGAACTAGACATACTACACCAGAACCTGAAAAATGATTCATATAAGCCACTACCGGTCAGGAGAGTTAACATTCCTAAAAGAAATAAACCAAACGAGAAGAGATCTCTTGGAATTCCTGCCATTCGGGACAGAGTTTGTCAACAGGCTTTAAAGAATCGTCTTGAGCCAAAACCAACTTTTAATGACTGTAGTTTTGGTTATAGGCCAGGAAGGTCTACCCATCAAGCTATGAGGAAGATATATCGGGAGATTATCAATGGTTGCGAATGGGTCCTAGATGCAGACTTAAGAGATTTCTTTGGGAATGTCCAACATGAATTGTTAATAAATAAAATCGCGGAAAAAGTAAGTGATGGACGAATCTTACGACTCATTAGGCAAATGCTTGAAGCAGGCTATATGGAAAAGGGAAAGAAACATGCGACCACTCAAGGCACACCGCAAGGTGGGGTAATCAGTCCGTTATTCAGTAACATCTATCTAGATTCATTTGACCATGAAATGGTTGATAAAGGGTATCGACTTACAAGATTTGCCGACGATTGGGTAGTACTCTGTAAAACAAGAAATGAAGCAGTGAAAGCATTAAATGATGCAAGACAAATACTATCTAAAATTGGCTTAACACTTCACCCTGAGAAAACCAGAATTACACATATTAAATGGGGTTTTGAATTTTTTAGGATATAAGATTAAACAGGGAAAAGGACTTAAACTTCCTCGCCATAAAATCAAAAAGCAACCTAATATCATAAACATCTATACAATTCCTACTGAGAAATCAGTAAAGCGATTCATGGACACTATACGTAGCCGTACAAAACGAAGAATCCCATTAAGCTTATTTGAGTTAATAGAGAGTATCAATCCTGTTATCAGAGGATGGGGTAACTACTATCGTAAAGCTCACGTTAGAAAACTCTTCAATAAACTCCAACGCTGGATTGTAAGAAGAATATGGAGCCATCGATTTAAAAGATGGCGAAACATGGGTTGGAAGAAACTTCACGAATCCAAACTCTATTCGGATTACAAACTTGTAAACCTTATTTCATTAATTCCAGATTTAGAATCCAAAGTTGCATCTAAAGGATGACATAAAGGAAAGCGGATTACGGGAAAACTGTACGATCCGTTTGATTGAGCGGACGGAGGAAGGCTTTTGCCGACCTCCTTCGACTCTACACCAATGAAGTTGGGTAATGCCGATGGAGGAAAAGCTAGCTACCAGTTATCACCCTTACTAGGGACACATTTACTACACACAGAGGTAGGTAATGGAAACAAAACTACTAAGGATAGCAGAATTAGCAATATCTGATCCTAAAAGATTAGCTATATTTTGTGAATGGTAACTAGGAGGAGCCGTGTGCGTGAATAGCGCAAGCACGGTTCTGTGAGGGCGGAGGAACATAATCTACCGCAAGGTAGAAAGGTTCCCTTCTACTCGACTTGTTGAATAAGAGCTGATTTTCACGCCTGGTTCAGGCGTTTTTATTTTTGTATGATAAAGAACATTTGTTCGCATATAATAAGAGAGATAAACGAAAGGGGATGACCGAAATGGCAATACGTGACCGAGGTAAATTAAAATGGCAGCCTGCCTCATTCATGCCGTTAGCATTCGAGATGCAGCGCGAGATGTTTAAGGATCAGGAGCGTATGTCAAAGCCAATATTAGATGAATACGAAACCGACGAATTTGACCAGCACATTGCTTACGCAATGGAATACAACTTGGCGGTGAATTGCCGCCTAACCTAAGACAGCTACTCCGACTACATTACCTTCATTACCTATTAATTCGATTGCGGGTATCGTGATTTCACCAGATTATAATAAAGCCCTGTTGTTGTTTGAATTATTAAGAATACAGGAAGAGAATAGGCGAGTTTATAACCCTTTTGTAATATAATAATGTCCAGCCAGGTGAAAACCCACTGTGCCCCAATACCAATAAAGGACCAGGTTATTACATACCAGATAAATGTTTTCCTAGAAATTTTCAAAAACTCATAGAAATAAATAAAGGCATAGCCAAAGGGAGCAAATAAGAAATAATACACAAGATCAAATAAATCGTAGTGATTCGAATCATTTTCCCGATAGAAATCCATTAGTCCCCCGCCTAGTGTAAAATCAAACAAAATTCCGATTGAAAAACCCCACACTAAACTTACCAGTGCGATGTCACGAGGGAGTTTATTTGGCAACAGCCATATTGCCAAATAAGCTGCGCCATTCATTATTAATAAAGATATTTCGTTTTTGTCGAATGTATCCCATAAGATCAAAAGTATTTCACCTCTTTATTAGAGAATCTTTGAAAAAGCTTATGAAAGAAATAGCTGATACCATGAAGAGCAATAATGTACAAAATATCAAATCCAATATTCCATTTGGAATAATTAGACATATCAAAGTACCTGGACAAAATGGATATCACTAACCAAGCTACGATTGAACCTAGGACTACCACGGAGGACTTCATCACATTTTTTGCGCTATAAAATAAATTAAGTTGTGTCACTATAATCATAGGAATAATGATACTTCGATACAGCATAAAAGCTGCATAGTTGATAGGATCATTTGTTCTTTCGATAAATTTAAATTCCTCATAGATAATCCATGTCCAATTAACATTAATAATAAGGATGACCAAATAAATAAATGTATTTTCCAGAAGAGGAAGCTTTCTTTCAATAACTGAAAATATTGCTATAATAAGCCATGATAAAAAGAAAAATACTGCAAATGCCAAATTTATCACCCTCATCCTATTTTGTTTCTATTATTTGTAATTACACCTTTTTTATCCATCCTAAAAATTGACCATACTCTGTTTTCCTATACATAAAGGTTGGCTACATTGATTGTATTATAAATAGAGTTTTTTGAATCCGTCGTAAAGAGAAGTGATATTTCAAGTTCTTTGCTTAAAGGTTTAAAATTGGTGCCATGCTTGGTGCCCAAATTTTTAAAATTAGAAATTACAAGAAAACACTAGTAAGCAAGAAAGCTTGATTTATCAGGACTTGAGGGTACATCAAGACACTAGAAAAACAGGTGACAGCAAACTTCAAAACTGCTTGAGACCTGCGTGCCAGGTCTGGTGGGTTCGATTCCCACACAGTCCCGCCAACCTTGATATATAAGGATTTTTGAGGTTTTTTTTTGAAGTTAATAAGGGGAATATTAGTGTGATAAAAAATAAAAATACCGCCTTTGGTCACATTTTGGTCACAAGGTAATAATTAAAAAATAAATAATTTATTTTATTAGTTGCTCAAGTAAGAGAGCAACTTCTTTTTGCATGTTCGGTAAAACATGAGTGTACGTATCCATTGTAATTCCTATTGTTGAATGACCCAATCTTTCTGAAACTACTTTAGGATGTACCCCTTGTTGTAACAATAAAGTCGCATGTGTATGTCTCAAATCATGGAACCTTATATAAGGTAACCCACTTTTGTCGACTAGCTTACGATAATTTCTAGCCATTTCGGTTGGTTGAAGGGGTTTACCGTTTTTTTGAGCAAAAACTAAATCTAAATCATTATAACCTTGACCTAATGAAAGCTTGTATTCTAATTGTTGTTTATAAATTTTTTTCAATTCCTTTGCAAGAGAAGGGGTAAAAGTAATAGATCTACTTTTTCCGGATTTCGGTTCCTTAAATGTTAATCCTACCTTTTTTACTTCTTGTATGGATTGTCTAACATAAAGTATATTATTATCAAAATCAACATCCTGCCAACGTAATCCTAAGACCTCACCACGACGCATTCCTGTATTAATAGCTGTCACGTAAACTGAATAATACGAAGATCCTTTAGATACCTCCAAAAAGGTTTTTACCTGCTCATTATCCCAAATTTGCATTTCAAGCTTTTTTGTTTTGGGGGGTGAAACCGCTTCTGCTACATTTCTAATAATAAATTGCCATTTTACTGCATCTTTTAATGCTTTAGAAATTAGCCTATGTTGATGTTTTACTGATTGTGGTGAAAGACCACCCCCATCTAATTTTCCATTACTTAGTTTTTGAGAGTAATACTCTTGTAAGTGTGATGGTTGCAACTTTGAAAGTTTAACATTACCTAATGTAGGTTTTAAATGTTGGTTAATAATATAACTGTATCCTTCAAAGGTTCTTACTGCTGTATTGGGTTTTGCATAGTTTTCAAGCCAATAATCCAGGTATTCGCTAAATGTAATATCGCTTGGTTCAAAATATGTTCCTTTATCTAGGGCATTTAACTGTTCACTAATGTATTTTTCAGCTTCCTTTTTTGTTTTAAATCCTCTTTTTCTTTTTTGCTTCCTTTTGCCGGTAATAGGGTCCTTTCCTAGGTCAAACGCAATGCACCATGAAGCCCCGTCTTTTTTTATTGATCCTCGCATTCTGAAACCCCCATAATAATTATTAAAATAAAAATAAAATCTTAAATATGAAGTGAACCACCCCCTTCCCTTAACGTTAATTGTGGGTTTATTCAATTACATTTTGGTTTTTTCTTTTCTAGCCAGATACGCTAAAGTTTTACATGAATCGCAACAGTATTTTTTTCTACCGGATTTTTTAAATGGGATACCACAAGGCTCATACTCACAATAAACCACTTCAGTATCACTACTGACAAGCTCCCAAAGGTCGTAATAAATAGCTCCTAGCAAATATTTGGTGCTATAGACTTCTTTTATACGAAAGCCAATTTCTGATTTTTCGGATCTAACAACATTTGAAAAGTCAACATTTATAGCCCCTTTTGATTCTTATCCATTTCAGAAAAATCAGTGTTTTTTATATTTTCCAAAAAAAGTGTTGCAAATTCTTTTGTGCTGGATTATTATTTATTTTGTAAACGGTTACTAAAATCTTTACAGAAGGAGGCAAAATGGCAAAGTATACAATTAGAAATGTAGTATTTTTTTATCCCTGCGGGAAACCGGTTTCATTTAGGTGGTCATTTATAAAATGATTAAATACTTTATTAAATCAAATTTCCAATTTTTTATGCAATGAAATGTAAATATTTTTTTAAATTTTGAGGAAACCGGTTACCAATAAGTGGTACCATTAATAAAAATTATAAATTTTCTTATCAATTCAAAGTTTATTATTTAATATAATGTTACTCGATCTCTAGGAAACCGGTTACCTATTTGCTGTTCGTATATGTTTGTAAACGCTCTATTAGTTCTTTCTGAAACAATCCCAAATTTTTTTAGTTTTGCTTGTGGATATTCGCGATAAAGCGATTCCATATATTTAGCTAATAGATTTTAGGCAGAGCACAAGCTATGGTGTGATGAGACAGTAAAGGGGGAATTTAAATTTGAATGATTGACTTATAAGATTTAACTTCAAATCTTATAAGTTATATAAAACGTGAAATATCTTTAAAAGAATACCAATGTAAAGGGGATGTCATGATGAAATTGAGAAAAAGTTTATCTGCAGTATTGTCCACTCTATTGCTAGCTGGTACACTTGTTGGCTGCGTAGGAGCGAAAGATTCATCCAGTGAGGCAGGAAATTCCCAAGGCGGGAATGGCGATTCCGGGAAAAAAATTGAGATAGTCTTTTCGCAGGGTAAAGATGCTACCGGAGTTCAGGCCCAATTAATTGAAGCATTCCAAAAGAAGAACCCGAATATCACCGTAAAAGAACTGGAGCAGCCAGCAAAATCAGATGCTCAGCATGATGACTATGTAACGAAGCTTTCTACGGGTGATACCAGCATTGACGTATTAGCAATCGACATTATCTGGCCGTCGGAATTCGGAGCCGCTGACTGGACATTACCTTTAGACGAATACTTTACAAAAGAAGAGCTAGACAAGTTCCTGCCGGGTCCTGTACAAGGAAATACATACAACGGCAAGCTATACGGAATTCCTTACTATACGGATGCAGGGGTACTCTTCTATCGCAAGGATATTTTAGAGGAAGCCGGTGTTCAGCCGCCAAAAACCTTTGACGAGCTCATGAAGCTTTCCAAAGAGTTGCAGGGCAAAGGCGGTACGGAATACGGCTTCGTATTCCAAGCCAACCAGTATGAAGGATTGGTTTGCGATGCGCTAGAGTACATGTGGGGGAATGGCGGTGACGTACTAAATAGAAAAGGGGAAGTCATCATCAATTCCAAGAACAATGTGGAAGCATTGCAATATATGGCTGACTTGGTGAAAGCAGACTTCGTTCCTAAAGGGGTAACGACTTATGCTGAAGAAGATGCCAGAACCATGTTTACGGAAGGAAAAGTCGTATTTATGCGAAACTGGCCTTATGCTTGGGGCAAATCACAAGAAGAAGGGTCTAAGGTGAAGGATAATGTAGGAATTGTATCGATGCCGGTTGGACCAAGCGGGACGGAGCCTGCGGCTACCTTGGGCGGTTGGAACCTAGCAGTCAATAAAAACATTAGTGATGAGAAGAAAGAAGCTGCCGTGAAGTTTGTCAAGTTCGTAACCAGTCCTGAAGGCCAGAAGATTCTTGCGTTGGGCGGACGTCAACCGATATTAAAGGAAACTTATAAGGATCAAGATGTATTGGCCAAAAACCCGCATTTAGAATTGCTCTACAATGCATTCGTGAATGCGAAGCCGCGTCCGGTTTCTCCGATCTATCCGCAAATCTCGGACGTGATGCAAATTCAAATTCATAAAGCAATTACAGGTGAAACCAAGCCTAAAGATGCAGTAAAGACCATGCAAGAGGAACTTTCCAAGTTAGCATTCCTGTAGAGAGT